>CBDUYG010000335.1:0-4654 GCA_965371385.1 uncultured Myxococcales bacterium
CAGGGCGCCGAAGACGCGTTCAAGCGCGCGAGCGAGGCGGATCCCGGGAACATGGAGACCCACCAGCAGCTGGCGCGCTTCTATCAGCTGACGGGCCGCACGGACGAGACCATCGAGACCTACAAGACGGCGCTCGAGGTTCAGCCGGACAATGCAAAGCTGCATCACTTCCTCGCCATGCTCTACGAGAGCCAGGGGGAGACGGAGCTCGCCATCGCGAGCTACGAGGCCGCGATCGCGGCAGACAGCCAGCACGGTCAGGCGAAGAACAACCTTGCATATCTGCTGGCCGACCAGGACAGGGATCTCGATCGCGCCCTCGATCTCGCCCAGGATTCCAAGGCCCTACTTCCCAACAGCAGCAACTCGGCAGATACCCTCGGATGGGTGCTCTACAAGCGCGGCGTTCCGTCGGCTGCGATTGGTTACCTGAAGGAGGCGGTCGACGGCACCGAGCCGGGCGATCCGACCCTCGGGATCATTCGCCAGCATCTCGCGCTGGCGTACGAGGCCGATGGCCAGAAGGCCAAGGCGCTCGAGTTGGTCGAGCTGAACCTGAACGATCTCGACCGCCGGAACCGGGAGGCCCAGGCAGCGGGCCAGCGAGCCGGATCTCCTTCGTGGGAGCCCGAGGCCCGGGAAATGTTCATCCGACTCAGCGCCGGCTGATCTCCCGGCTTCGCTCGCCATTCAGAGCCTGGCCCGTGATGGGGATCCCCAATTTTCACGGCTCGACAACCCCCACGGGGCGATGGTGGGGAGATTGAGCTTGAATTCGTCACGACGGGGCCTTTCTGGTCCCCGCCAACGTCAAGCTTTTTCCCAGGTCCGCCGATAAATCCAGCGCGCACTTGCGTTCGCTTCGCCTACTCCGTGCACGTGTTTCGGAGCCGCGCGAGCGCACGAGACTTGCGTTGGCTCGAACGCGCGGCCTGTGGAGGATTTGATGAGGTTTTGGACACTCCTGGTGAGTGCACTCTTCGTAATGGCGAATGGCTCTGCAGCCGTCGCACAGTCAGATAGCTGGGGTGGGACGGCGTCGGTGGATCCGGCGCCGGAAAGCCCGTCTCGGGCTCCCGATATCGAGAGCGAGGTGGACGTGGCGATGGCGGAGGATCCGCTGCCGGCTGAGCCTGTGGCCGAGCAGCCCGCCGAGCCCGTGGCCGAGCAGCTCGCTGAGCCTGCGGCCGAGCAGCTCGCTGCCGACACCGAGTCGATGGCGCAGCCGGCCGACGAGGTGATGGAGGCCGGGGCGGTGGTGGCGCCGGCCCCCGATGCGGCCGGCCCCTCGCCCGAAACGGCGGTGAGCTGGGATCAGTTCGATGATCCAGAGTTCGATCCGACCACGATGGCGACCGCGGAGGTCCCGACGCCCGCGTCGCTCGACGCCGCTGCCGGAACCGATGGGCGATCCGCAGCCCCGATGATGAATCGGAGAGGGCATACGGTCGTGCTGGGCCCGAAAGGCGTGGATGGCAATGGTGTGATTGGCCGCATCCACCAGGTGGTTCGCGGCGACACATTGTGGGACATCTCCGAGGCCTATCTCGGCACGCCCTGGGTCTGGCCCTCGGTCTGGAAGGACAATCGCAAGATCGAGAATCCCCACCTCATCAACCCCGGCGATCACATCTGGATCACGTCGAACGAGATGCGCCCGGTCAGCCCCGAAGAGGCGAGCCGGCTGATGGCCGGTGGTGCGGGTCAGCCCGCCTCGGGTTCCGACGAGATGGCCCTCATGGACGAAGGCGATGGGATCGAGCCGAACGAGGATCTCCTGGCGTTCGACGTCGCGGAGGAGGAGAGCTTCCCCGCCGACGCCCTCGATCAGCTTCCGATCGTGGTTCCCGGTGAGGGCGGCAAGAGCCGAGCCGTGAGCCGAACCATCCGCGTCAGCGCCCAGAAGACGATGGGCTTCATCAATCACGAAGAGCTGGAGGCTGCGTCCAGCATCCTCGACAGCCCGTCGGATCGCATTGGCCTGAGCCTTCTCGATACGGTCTATCTCGGGCTCGGTGAGGGCGAGGTCTCGATTGGAGATCGCTTCACGATCTTCCGCAGCATCAACAAGGTGCAGCATCCCGGGTCCCACAAGCTGCTCGGATACTACATCGATGTCGTTGGCTGGTTGGAGGTGATCCGCATCGAGGGCCGGACTTCGGTAGCCACGATCAAGGGCGCGAACGCGGCCGTCCTGCGCGGAGATCGTGTGGTCGCGCGGGTCGATCCGCCGCTCGATTTCGACGTCCTCGAGGCCGACGAGGGCCTCGAGGGGATGATCGCCTATCTGCCCTCGGGCCGTACCCTGATGGCGGCGACGGACTATGTTTTTCTCGATGTCGGGGCGGCTCACGGAGTCGAGGTCGGGACGGACATGGAGGTCTACGAACCCGGCCGCGTGCGGTCCGACAACGTCGACGGAAACCTCATGAAGACGCCCGATCGGATCATCGCGGATCTCATCGTCGTCAACGTGCAAGACGAGAGCTCCGTCGCCTACGTGAATCAGTCTCGACGTGGACTGAAGGTCGGTGATGTCGTGCGGGGAGCGACCGAGCTGTATTCGGACGCGTTCTAGCAGGTTTATCGGCTGCGCGGCAGCTCGGGCCGTGCAGCCGCAATGAGCCTGAATCGAAGTTTCGCTCGCCGGCACCTCGCAGAGCGAAGCATGAGTGCGCTATCCAAGAGGCTCCCCGGTCCCGGGGAGCCTCTTTCCTTGTCCATCAAATGCTTGGGCCCGGCCGACCTGCCGAGTCTCGATCCGGGTGATCTCGACCCCGAAGGCCGCAGACGCCTGGGCGCCTGGCTCTCACTCCAGAGCGGCTTCGGTCTCCAGCCGCAGAACGTGCGCGAGGCGCTCGACCGCCTGCGCGACCCGGCGTCGGTCCTCCGGCTGCTCGGCCGCCCCGCCCTATCGGAACCTCGGGATTTGGACCGCACGCTCGCGGTCCTGGCTCGGCATCGCGTTCGCTGCGTCCCCTACCTGTGTTCGGATTACCCACTCGCCCTGCACGTTCTGTCCGATCCGCCCCTCATGCTCTTCGTCGCGGGGGATCCAAGCCTCTTGACCCAGCCGGCGGTCGCCATCGTCGGCGCCCGAGCGGCCACGGCGAGCGGGCTCGCGATGGCGCGGGAGACCGCGCGGGTCCTCGCCGGCGCCGGGATCGTCGTCGTCTCGGGGCTGGCTCGGGGAATCGACTCGGCCGCCCATCGCGGCGCGCTCGAGGTCGGCGGGAAGACCCTCGCCGTCCAGGCCTGTGGTCCCGACCGGATCTACCCTGCCGAGCACCGGAGGCTGGCGGAGCAGATCCGGGATCGCGGAGCCCTGGTGACCGAGTTCCCCCTCGGAGCCCCGCCCCGCCGTCCCCACTTTCCCCTGCGCAATCGGCTCATCAGCGGGCTCTGCCGGCTCGTCATCGTGATCGAGGCGCGGCAGCGAAGCGGCTCGCTGATCACCGCCCAACACGCCGCCGACCAGGGCCGCGACGTGATGGCGCTTCCCGGGCCGGTCAGTGCGCCGACGAGCTGGGGCCCGAACCGCCTGATTCGCGACGGAGCCACTCCTCTGCTCGAGCCGGCGGACGCTCTGCGCTGGCTCGGCCTCGAGCCGGACACCGGGGTCATGGGGGAGGGCTCCGGGGCGCGTGAGGCGGAAGCCGGCTCGGAGCGGGATCCCCTCGCCCGAGAGGTCGAAGAGATCCTGCGAGAGCAGCCGCTCTCTCGCGACGCCCTCTCACGTCGTCTCGGCTGTCCGCCCGAACAACTCTCCCTCGAGCTTCTCGATCTGGAGCTCGACGGAGAGGTGCGCGAGAGTCGAGACGGATGTCTCCACTGGATCCCGAGAGGAGCCCAGGGCAGGCGTTGAATGCAGAGGAAGCGACCTCGATCCAAGCAGATCCAAGCCACCCCGCGAGGGTGGACGCGGCTCTGGGCTATGATTCCGGCCGTGAGCCGAGGCGCTTCGGCAAGCAGAGCGCTTCTTGCATCGTCCTTGACTGCGAGTGCCTCGGAGCAGCGGGGCTCTCGCGGGCTCCCCGTCACCGCAACCCCCCGACAAGGAACGGAGAAACGTGGAGGAAGGATCGCAGAAGCAGATCCACGGGCCGAGTTCCTTGCGAGCGGCCCCGTCCGAGATCATCGTCGTCGGCGCTGGGCTGGCGGGCTGTGAAGCAGCCTGGCAGGCGGCACGCCGCGGGGCCCTCGTGACCCTCGTGGAAATGAAGCCCGAGAAGATGTCCCCCGCCCATCAATCCCCGGACATGGCGGAGCTGGTGTGCAGCAATTCCCTGCGCGGGACTTCGCTGCAGAACGCCGTCGGGCTCCTCAAGGAGGAGATGCGTCGGCTCGATTCCCTCATCATTGCGGTGGCGGATGCCAGCGCGGTTCCGGCGGGCGGGGCTCTGGCAGTCGACCGGAAGACCTTCTCACGCTCGATCAGCGAGGCGATCGAGTCCCATCCCCGGATCTGCGTCGAACATCGAGTCGTCAGCGAGATCCCCGAAGATCCCCACGTCATCCTGGCGACCGGCCCCCTCACCGACAGCGCCCTGGCCGACTCGATCCAGGAGCTGATGGGCGACGAGTCGCTCTACTTCTACGACGCGATCGCACCGACCGTCTACGCCGACTCGATCGATCATGAGATTGCCTTTCG
>CBDUYG010000336.1:0-4646 GCA_965371385.1 uncultured Myxococcales bacterium
GGCGATCCCGGCGTTCATCGATCTTGATCACCGTCCCGACCCGTTGGGCTCCGGCCGCGAAGACGGCCTCCTGCATCTCCTGGATCAGCTGAAAGATCTCACTCAGATCGCCCTCGAGGGTGGTGAACATTGGATCGAGGCGGAAACGCACGCGATCCTGGGCCTCGAGGACTCGCTGGGCCTCGGCGACGTAGCGCGAGACACTCACCCCCTCGCCAACCGGCGAGATACTCACGGCTACGATCGCCATCCTTTCACCTCCTCGACCCTGGTTCCGGCCGCTCGTTCGAGGCGCCGGAAGAGCTCGATCCGGCCTCTCGGTCGACCCCGCTCGCTGCCCCTTCGATTGCCTCGGCTGCGGTCTCACACGATGCACCAGCCACGACTTCGCCGCCCGACTCGCTCATGAAATCCTCTCCCGGCCGCATCCCCGTCCAGGGCCGCACCGCATCGCGATCGCGCCGGACCCGCCCGAAGCTCGCGATGGATTCGGCGAGCCTCGGGTGAATGAGATTGGGAGCCAGCTCGAGCAGGGGCTCCAGCACGAAGGCGCGCTCGTGAAGGCGGGGGTGGGGGACCACCAGCCCCGGCTCTTCGATGCACTCGTCCCCGTAGAGAAGGATGTCGAGATCCAGGGTTCGCGCGACCCATGCGGGGCCGTCCGGGTCGCGTTCGCGCCCCGCAACACGCTCGATCCCGAGCAATGCCTCGAGCAGCTCGCGCGCAGCGAGCACGGTTCGAATCCGAGCCACTGCGTTGAGATAGGGACCTTGGGGCTGAGGACCCACCGGATCGGTCTCGTAGATCGTCGAGACCCGCTCGACTTCGATCCCCGATCGATCCGTGAGACCTTGAATCCCCTGGGCGAGGAAGGCCCGACGGTCCCCGAGATTGGAGCCCAGCCCGATATAGGCCGGGACCCACCTCCCTGCGTTTCCTTGATCCGCCAAGGCGGCCTCCCGAGCGACGAAGGCCGAGGATGGTAATTCCTCCCGATGAGCCGGGAAAGCGAAGCTCCGGGCTACCATGCGGGCGTGAACGAGACCGATCGAGTACCCGAGATCCTGTCCGACATCCCCGGCCCGGGCTCCCTCGCCCTCGCTCGAAGGCTGGCCCGGGTCGAGAGCCGCAACGTCACCTGCCTCGACCCGCCTCCAATCTTCTGGGAGCGAGCCTCGGGCGCGAATGTCTGGGATGTCGACGGCAACCGTTTCGTCGATCTGACGGCCGCCTTCGGGGTCGCGAACGCAGGCCACGCCAATCCGGAGGTCACTCGCGCGATCGCCCGCCAGTCGCGTGAGCTGCTTCACGGAATGGGGGATGTTCACCCACCGGCGATCAAGGTCGATCTCCTCGAGGCGCTGGTCGATCTGTTCCCCGGCGGCGTCCCGGCACGCGCTGTGCTGAGCTCCTCGGGGTCGGATGCGGTCGAGACGGCGATCAAGACCGCCATCCTGGCGACGGGCCGGCCGGGCATCCTCGCCTTCGAGGGCTCATACCACGGCCTCTCCCTCGGTGCCCTCGATACCACGTGGCGCACGGATTTCCGCCGCCCCTTCGCCGCGCGACTCCCCCAGAGCACGATCTTCGCCCCCTTCGGTGATCTCGAGGAGATGATGCGAGCCGCGCGCGAGTCGCCGATTCCCATCGCTGCGGTCCTGATCGAGCCGATCCAGGGACGCGGGGGTGAGCAGGTGCCGCCCCCCGGCTTTCTTTCGGAGCTACGACGGCAGTGCACGGAGCAGGGCTGGCTCCTGATCGCCGACGAGATCTACACCGGCTTCGGGCGCACCGGACGCTGGTTCGCCTGCGAGCACGAAAAAGTCATCCCGGATCTCCTCTGTGTCGGGAAGGGTCTGGCGTCGGGCATGCCGATCTCCGCCTGTCTGGGCAGGGAAGAGGTGATGAAGGCATGGCCGGTGTCGACCGGCGAAGCCCTCCACACCCAGACCTTCATCGGCCATCCAGCGAGCTGCGCAGCCGCCCTCGCGAGCATTCGCGTCCTCGAGAAGGACGATCTGATCGGGCGGGCGGAGCGACTGGGCGAACGGGCGCTGGCACATCTCCGTGAGGTATTTTCAAGTCGGGCCGGGGCGGAGGCCGCCAGGATAGTGGAGGTTCGGGGACGCGGACTGATGCTCGGTATCGAGTGTCGCTCGGGCGAGATCGCAGGGGCGGCCTGCCGTTCCGCGCTCGAGCGGGGCGTGATCGCCCTACCCTCCGGCGGCCAGGGCGAGGTTCTCTCCATCACACCCCCCCTCAGCATCGACGAGGGGATCTTCCTCGGGGCGATCGATGTGCTGATCGAGGGGATCTGATGGAGTCCGTGGCTTCGCGTGCGGATCCCCTCCGCAAGGATCTCGACACCTCCATCCTCGAGTGGATGCGGGCCGGGAGCTGGGAACGCGACGATGCGCGCTTCGAATCGCTCGCCCTCGAGCTGTTTCGATTCCAGTTCGAGCGCTGCGGCCCCTACCAGAGCTTCTGCCGAGCGCGGGGTGCCGAGCCCGGCTCCATTGCCAGCTGGCGCGAGATTCCGCCCGTGCCCTGTGGAGCGTTCAGGGAGGCGGCGCTGCGCTGCTTCGAAGTCACGGCGACACGCAAGGTCTTTCGCACGAGCGGAACCACCAGCGCGCGCCGGGGCGAGCTCCATCTCGACACTCTCGAGCTCTACGAGGCGTCCCTGACGCCAACGATCGGCCGATTCGTCTTTCCCGACCTGCGCGCCCCGTCGTGCGAGAGTCCCGCCCACCCGACGATCGACTCCGCAGATGGCCGGACCGAGGAGCGGATCGCGATTCGCATTCTCGCCCCCTCTCCCGAGGAGGCCCCCGACTCCTCCCTCTCCCACATGTTCGGTGTCGCTCTCGCGCGCTGGGGCACGGCCGACAGTGGCTGGGACGTGGCCGGGGGGCAGCTCGACGCCCCAGGGCTGCTCGAATATCTCGAGCAGAGCTGCGATGCGGAGAACCCGGTCGCCCTGTGCGGCACCTCCTTCGCCTTCGTCCATCTTCTCGACGCGATGGCGGCTCGCGGTGCGAGGGCCGGCCGCCTCGAGCTGGCGGCGGGCTCACGCATCATGGAGACCGGCGGCTTCAAGGGTCGCTCCCGGGAGATCCCTCGTGACGAGCTCTACGCCGCCCTCGACGATCGACTCGGCGTACCCGAGCGACGGATCGTGAATCAATACGGCATGACGGAGCTGGGGAGCCAGTTCTACGACTCGGTTCTCCAGGAGGACTTCGTGGCAGAGCCGGGTGCCGGCATCCGGCGCAAGCTCGGTCCACCCTGGGCGCGAGTCCGCATTCTCGACCCCGAGACGGGCACGGACGCGAAGCCGGGCGCGATCGGAATGATCGCGATTCACGACCTCGCCAACACGGGCAGCGTCGCAGCGATCCTCACCGCCGATCTGGGGCGCTTCAGCGACGGCGGGGACGAGGGCTTCGAAGTGCTCGGTCGCGCGGCGGCCTCCGAGGAACGCGGCTGTTCGATCGCGGCCGATGCAATGCTGGAATCGCGAACATGATCCGCGCGGGCGCCGGGTCGGCTCCGGTGAGTCGACGGGCGGAGATCGAGGCAGCTCTGGAGCGATTGAAGGCAGCTCGGAGTGAAGTCATCCGGCGGCCCGCCGGTGACGCCATCGAGAGCCTCTGCGAGACGTTCGAGGTCTGGCGGCGGCCGGACTCGAAGGTTCGTCGGGCGCTCGAGAGCCGGCTCCCGAAGGCCGTCGCCTTTGCTCCGGCGATGCTGCGAGAGGGGCTCGACCTCGCGCTCGATGCCTGGAGCGGGGACGCCCTGCGAGCCCTCGTCGCGGAAGAAATCGGAGACCTCGCATCCACCCTGGCAGGGACTCGAAGCCTGGCTTCGGGTTTTCCCGTCGTGAGCGTCCTGCTCGCGGGCTCGATCCCGATGCCCTCCCTGCTCGCGAGCCTCCTGCCCCTGGTCGTCGGATCCACTGCCCTCGTGAAGCCCGCATCGCGCGACCTCGTGACGCCGAGCCTCGTGAAAAGCTCGCTCGCCGACATCGACCCCGTGCTCGCGCGTTGTATCGAAGTCGTTCCCTTCGACCCCGACGATGCCGGCGCCTCGGAGTCGTTCTTTGCATCGCCCTGCGTGGTCGCGACCGGCTCCGACGAGACCGTTTCGGAGATCGCGCAGCGGGTGAGAAGTCCCCAGCGTCTGGTGGCTCACGGCCACCGGGTCTCCGTCGCGGTCATCGGGCCCGAGGCCCTCGGCAGCGAATCGTCGATCTCGGGCGTGGCGCGAGCCCTGGCGCGGGACGTCGCCCTCTGGGATCAGCTCGGCTGCCTCTCGGCGATCGCCGTCCACGTGCTCGACGGGGAGACGAGCGGCGGAAGGCCGAAAGCCCGGGACCTCGCCGCAGCCCTCGCCGAGGCCCTGGCGGATCTCGAATTGCGCTGGCCGCGTGAGGAGATCGACCCCGGCAGCGCCGCAGTGATCGCGGGCGAACGGGCCGAGGCGGAAATGAGGGCTGCGCTTGGACGGCCCGTCGTCGTTCACGCCAGCCGCGATACGCGCTGGACCGTCATCCTCGAGGCAGACGCGACCTCGCGCCCCGTGCCGCTCCACCGCTTCGTTCGTCTCATCCCCTCGCCAACCCTCGAGTCCCTGCTCGAAGCCGT
>CBDUYG010000337.1:0-4642 GCA_965371385.1 uncultured Myxococcales bacterium
CGTGAAGTCGACGAGCCTGAATCACTCACACATTCCCTTCGCCGTCGAGGTGCGTCTCCGAGCGGATTCTCCCGAGGGAGTCATCCTGAGCCGGGGGGGGCGAGCGCAGGGATACGCGCTCTTCCTGCGCGAGGGTCGGCCGCACTTCGTCGTGAACCCCCTGGTGCGCCCCGTCGAGCTCACCTCGAGGAGGCCCCTCGAAGATGGCTGGAATCACCTGATTGGCGCCCTGTACGAAGGGGGCGGGGCGAGCCTCTACCTCAATGGAGAGCGTGTGGCCGAGGCTGATGTGGGCAGCTTGATTCCCGGCAGTCCTGTGCGGCCCCTCGAGGTCTGCGCTCCAGCGCGCGTGGGTTTGATTCCAGGTGAGCCACCTCCCCGCTTTCGGGGCCGGATCGCCGAGTTTCGCTTCTGGCGCGGGGAGGTCTCGGCTTCGATGGCGCGGGAACGGGCTCGGGCGGTCGAGATGTCTGCCGACGAGGCGGCCGGGCACGGCTCGATCCAGAGCCGGTAGGCCCCGGTGGGGTGGGAGCTAGGATGATCGGCCGGCGTTCCCGTTCCCTTCTAATCGCAGCTCGCCTGCGCCGCGGTCTCTGAAAGCTCGCGTACCCACTCGATCAGCTTCCCCGATCGGACGCTCTCGCGCAGGGGGTGGTCGTCGTCGACTTCGATCAGGCGAACCCATCGCTGCGATCCCGCCGCCGCAAGGACGCGGCTGTCCTCGGGAGCGATGATTTCGTCTCGGCTCCCGTGCACGATCCAGATCGGCACTGCGTCGGGCAGGCGAGCCTGCTGACCACGCCGGATGGCTGCCTGGGCAAGGAGCAGCGTCGGGCCCCGCCAGAATCCGCGTTGAAGCAGCTCGACGGCAACGGCTCCACCGAAGGAGGAGCCGATCAGCACGTCCGGACGAAACTCCTCGAGGGTGTGGCGCTGCAGCTCGACACAGCCTGCGAAGTCCGCGGTATCCATCGCGGGTGTGAGGCTCTCGAAATGCTCCGCGAGGAGCAGCGCCTTCGTACTCTGCGGACTGCTCTCGAGCCCGTGGATGAACTGAACGCGCAATGGCTTCCCCTTTCGCTTCACCTTCTACCCCAGGAATCCCGTCGCCATCAAGTGGATGGCGATCAGCGTGAGTACCGTCTTGTAGGATCGCACGAACCAGCGCTCGTTCACGTACTCGAGCAATCGGCTCCCCACCCACGTCCCCATGATGACGCTCGCCGCGAGCGCAGCGAGCAACGGCCAATAGTCCGAGTAGACGAAGCCCGTAACGCCGAAGACCACGATCTTGCTCACGTGGCCGACGACCTGACAGCCGGCCTTCGTTCCGATCAACGCGAAGCGGGTGAGCCCCAGGTTCAGGAAGAAGGGCGCAATGATCGGCCCGGTCGCTCCGATGGTGACATTCAAGACCCCGACGGCGCCGCCGAGCAGCAGGAATCGCCGCTTCGGATCGCTCGTTTCGGGGTGCGAGCCCAGCAGCAGCATCTTCGGCGACCAGGTGGCGACGATGACGAAGAGGCCGATCAGGCTACGGGTGGCGTCGGGAGGGAGGCCCCGGGCGAGGTAGAGCCCCACGAAGCCCATCGGTAGGATCAGCACGCCGTAACGGGAAATGATGTCCCAGCGGATGTGCTCGCGCTGGATGACGGCACGCGAGCTGTTCGAGACGAGCTGCACGACGCCGTGGAGGGGAATTGCGACGAGCGGATCGTAGAAGAGGAGCATCACCGCGAGCAGGGTGATGCCCCCCGCCATCCCCACGATGGCCGACAGGATCGACGTCACGAAGCCCACCCCGGTGAGGGCCAGGAGTTCCCCTGTTCCGAGGTTGATTGCGCTCAGGATCGCTTGCCATTCGTCTGCCAGCGGTCGTCTCCATCGATGTCCGCCCGCAGATCGGAGCGCGCCATTCGTATCTTGAGCGCGTATTCCGCGCGTATTCCGCTCGTCGTCAGAGCATCTTCAGCGCGGCGATCGGAGCGGATCCGAGTCGACCAGGGCGTCGTCTCGGAGGATATCGCCATCAGGGGCCGTCGAGCGGGCTATGTTGTCCCCATGCCTCTCATCCGATTCGAAGATCTCACACGGTGCCTCGAGGTCGAAGAGCTGAGTCCGGGTCACTATACGGCGCCGAACATCGAGATGCCCTACTACCGCATCTTCGGCGGCCAGCTCCTCGCCCAGGCGATCGCCGTCGCGAGCGCGAGTGCGCCGGGCAAGTCGCTCAAGTCGATGCACGTCACCTTTCCGCGCCCCGGGGATCTACGCTCGCCCGTCGAGTACCGGGTCGAGAGCCTGCAGGACGGCCGCTCCTTCGCGAACCGCTGGATCGTCGCCGTCCAGGACGAGAAGCCGATCTTCAGCGCATCGATCTCGCTGCACGTGCTCGAAGAGGGGATGTCGCATCAGATGACGGCCCCTGATGTCGGGCGACCCCAGGACGCGAGTGCCGTCGATCTCAGCATGATTCCCTGGGAGACGCGCGCGGTCGACGGCGTCGACCTCGAATCGCGTGAGACCGGCCCACCCGAGTACGCCTTCTGGATGCGCTCGCCCACGCTCCCCGACGACCCCGTCGTCCACCAGGCGCTGCTCGCTCACAGCACCGATCTCACGCTGATCGGCACGGCGCTGCGCCCGCAGCCGGATTGGTCTGAGGCCGACTCGCCCGAGCTGATCCAGACGGCCGTCACCACCCACACCCTCTGGTTCCATCGCGCCTTTCGCGTCGACGACTGGCTCCTGCTCAGTCAACACAGCCCGACCAGCGCCGGCGCACGCGCCTTCGGGTCGGGCCACGTTTTCAGCCGGGAGGGAAATCTCGTGGCCTCGTACGCCCAGGAGAGCATGATTCGGGTGGTGGGGTAGGGCACTCCCTGGGAGCGAGCCTCGGACCAGCGAGTAGACAGTACAACTCGCCTACGCCTCCAGCGAGCCCACACATTCCCCGCACAGCCATGCGCGCGCAGCGCCCGCTTCGTCGCTCAGGCCCACGAATCCGCGCTCGCCGCGAATCATCTCGGATCCGCACTTCGAGCAGAGAGTCTGGCGGTGGAGCACCACTTCGTTCCACGCGTAGACGTGATCGAGTTCGTCTTCTGGATCGAGTTCCTTGCGGTCGTTTGCCCGCGCCGTGGCGCTGGAGGTGATTCGCCGCGCGCTGTCGCGCACGGTCTTCGCCAGCGTCACCGAGTCACTCACGATCTGATCGACGTCGGCCACGACCCCGTCTACGAGATCGAAGGCGTCCTCGAGAACATTGCGAATCAGATGGGAGACAGTGAGGCGCCGCCGACGTGCCTCTTCCTTGAGGGTGGCTTCGAGATCGCGTGGGACACGCGTCTGCACGACGCGATCCTTGGGTGGGGGCGAGGACTCGGTGGACGGCTTGCTCTCAGACATGAATGACATCGTAGTACAAGATGGATTCTCGGCATCCCGAAGTCCGAAAATAGTATTTTTATATTCAATATCAAATAGTTATGAAAACTGATGCCCATTTGAAGAAGCTCGACCGAGACGGTTGTCATTCGATGTAATCTTTTGTATTACATCGTCATGCCGCAAGGCAGCCGCGGCGGCACCGGAGCCTCTCCCACCGTGGGAGAGGCTGAACCACCGTCGAATAGGGACATCGGAGGGGAATCATGAGTAATGAAAAGGCTCTGACGGAGGTGATCGGGGATCTGGTCGACAAGGGGGCGACGACAGCGGAGGAGATTCATCGCGAGATCGCGGAGCTTCCGATTTCGGCCCTCGACAGCCTGGGGATCTTCCAGAACTCGACCGACGATATCCGCAAGCTCCAGGACCGATCGATCGGCGCCATCTACGGAGCAATCCGTTCCATCAACCAGAAGGTCTCCAAGCTGGCGGAGGAAGTGCTGGAGCAGGCCTCGAACGCCGCGGCCTCGCTCGGCGAAGACGACGAGGAATAGCGGTCATGCCGTACCAACCGGTGGGCCGGGGATGTTGAGCGATTACGATTCGCCCGGAGTTCGGAGCGCAATCCTGAGGGAGGGGCTGTCGTTTCTCGCTCACAGCTTGCTCCTCCCCTTCGGCATCCGGCCCGCTCGCCATCGGCCCGAGCGCCGGGCGGACCTCCGCACGGTGATCTTCGTTCACGGGTTGGCTGGCCAACGCGCCGGGTTCCTCCCCCTGCAGGCCTATCTGCGGGCGTGCGGACATCGTCGGCAGTATGCCTTCAACTATCGAAGCGCCGGCTCCGTCGAGGCTCTTGCCCTCCGCCTGAAACGTGAGGTCGACGCGAACGTGAAGGGCGGTCGGGTCGACATCGTCGCCCACTCCATGGGTGGACTCGTCGCTCGCTTCTACCTGCAGAACCTCGGTGGCGACCGCCGCGTCGATCGCCTCATCACCCTCGGGACGCCCCATCGCGGCACGCACGCCGCCAACTTCATTCCATCGGCCCTGGTCCGGCAGCTCCTGCCCAAGAGCCCCTTCATCCAACATCTGAATCAGCTCCCCGCACCCGAACGCACACGAGTCACCTCCCTCGTCGCGGGACGCGACCTGCTCGTTCAGCCAGTGGAAGCCGCCCACTGCCCGTTCGGAGAGGTCCGCAGCTTCGACGAGCTGGGACACGTGGAGCTGCTCTTCCGGCGCGAGGTCTTCG
>CBDUYG010000338.1:0-4641 GCA_965371385.1 uncultured Myxococcales bacterium
GCCCCAACAGGCTCCCGCTTCCGGGTCCAGCGCCCCGTTCCCACCCACAACCCCGTCGCCGCCGTCACCACAACGGACCCCACCAACCCCGCAATGAACACTCCACTCGGCCCCATCCCCCGACCGACCGCCAGGTAGTAGCCGAGGGGGAGCGTGAGAAAGAGCGAGTTCGAGAGCGACAGGATCATCGGGAAGAAGACGTCTCCCGCGCCTTGAAGTGCGCGAAAGAACACGAAGTAGAAGGCGAACATCAAGAATGAGATCGCCTGGTAGAGGAGCATCTCGCCGCCGATGGCAATGACCTCAGGGTCCTGGGTGAAGAGCTCGAGCAGGGGAACCCGGTAGAAGAAGAGGGCGACCCCAAGGCTGATCAGAATCCCCGCGTGGACCGAGAGCCCGACCCAGAGTGATCTCCAGGCTCGCCGCCGATTGCCTGCGCCCAGGCTCTGCCCCACCAGGGTCGCGCACGCGCCCGCAAGGGGGAAAGCGATCATCGGCCCTACCATCCCGAGCCGCAGGCCGATCGAGTAGGCGGCCTGGGCCTTCTCGCTGAAATCCCCCATCAAGCGGATGAAGATCACGGTGACCAGGAAGTTGCCCATCATCTGGATCGCGGGCGGCCAGGAAATCGCAAGGATCCGTGCCATGGCCTTGCCGTCCGGCCGCAGGTGGTGCTTGCGAATGTGCACCCGACTGTGCCCGCCGAAAATGACACGAGCAATCAGTGCGAACGAGATCGCGTGACCGAAGGTGAGTCCCAGCGCAACACCCCGGATTCCGAGCGCGGGCGCACCGAGGTTTCCATAGATCAGCACCCACTCGCCGAAGAGAGCGGTGATGGCCTGGACGATCGAGACCATGAAGGGCGTCGTCGTGTCACCCGCGCCCCCCAGGATCCCGTTGGCGACGAAGACGAAGACGAATCCGAAGTTGAGGATGAAGATCAGACGCACGTAGGGGACGCCGATCTCGAGCACCCGGTCCGAGACGTTCATGATGGCGAGCATTTCACGGGCCTGGAAGACCCCGAGCAACGCCATCAGGATCGAGAGCATTCCCGCCATCACCAGGATCTGGCCGGCTACGTGATCGGCCTGCTCCTGATCTCCCGTCCCGATGGCGCGCGCGATCAGACCCTGGGTGCCGAAGCTCGCGCCCATGATGAGCATGAAGAAGAGCTGGCGCATCGACTGGTTGGTGATGATCACGGCCGTCATCGCGTCGTCGCCGAGGCCGCTGATGAGCTTGAGGTCGCCCATCTGGAAGATCACGCCCCCGAAGAGGCTCGTGCCCACCATCGGAAGCGCCAGCACGAAGAGGGATTTGTACAGGCTACCCTGGGTGTGGTCGCGATCGCGAAAGCGCTCGAGCAGGCTGGGTTGGCTCACTTCGAGCGATCTTCCGCTCGATCCGCGCTGACCGGTCGGATCAGGCCCTCCTGGGTGCTCGAGGCCACGAGCTTGCCGTCCCGGGTGTAGACGCTTCCCCGGGCGAAGCCGCGCCCGCCCGATGTCACGGGGCTGTCCTGGACGTAGAGCAGCCACTCGTCGACTCGAAGCGGCGTGTGGAACCAGATCGCGTGATCGAGGCTCGCCGTCATCAGGGAGCCAAAGGGCCCCTCCAGCTCGTGGTTGCGCAACATCGTATCGATCAGGGAGAAGTCGCTCGCATAGGTGAGGACGCACTGGTGAAGGAAGGGATCGTCGGAGAGCGGGGCGTGGGTCTTCAGCCAGACGATGTTGTCTCCACCCCTGGGCTTTCCGCCGAGGTAGATCGGCGTATCGACCTCGCGTACGTCGATGGGACGGGCTCTCGGGATCCAGGACTTGCGTAGCTTTTCGGGAGCCTTCAGCCAGGCGCCCACGATGCGCTCGCCCCAGGTCGGCAGACTCTCGGGCTCGGGAGCATCGGGGCCGGGCATCTGATGCTCGAGACCCTGCTCGTGCTTGTGGAACGACGCCGCCATGTTGAATATGGCCTTGCCCCTCTGCTGGGCGACCACCCGGCGGGTCGTGAAGGATCGCCCGTCGCGAATGCGATCGACCGTATAGATGACGGGCAGCTCCGGATCGCCCGCGCGCAGGAAATATCCGTGCAGTGAATGGGCGTCGAGCCCCTCGATCGTGCGCCCTGCCGCAACCAGGGCCTGGGCGGCCACCTGCCCTCCGAAGATGCGCCCGGAGCGGTCGGGCTCGTTTTGTCCGCGGAAGATGTTCTCGTCGATCTCTTCGAGATCGAGGCGATCGAGCAGTGCCTCGAGGGCAGCGAGGTTCATCTCTTCGGTGATCTCGGGCGTCAGGGCCGAGTTGTCGCTCTGTGAAGTCAATTCAAAAAAATCCTGGGTAGGAGGATGGGGATACGATCCTGCAGCTCGGCGAACGCCGGACGGCGCTCGAGCATGCGCGTCTCGATCATGCGCAGACTCACGAATCGGAACATGATCGTGATGACGAGGGCTCCGGCGATCGTCCACCACCACGTCACGTCGGCGGCCAGGCCAAAGAGGTAGAGACCCCACCAGAAGAGGATCTCGCCCACGTAGTTGGGGTGGCGGGAACGCGCCCAGAGTCCCGACTGGAGGACTTCGCCGGGCTCCGGAGAGCCCGAGCGGAAGCGGTGGAGCTGGCGATCCGCGCCGGCCTCGATCGCGATCGCGAGGATCGTGACCACTGCCGCGGCGGCGTCGAGCCAGCCGAGGGGGCGCGGGCTGAGGGCGAGCGCAGGATAGATGGGGAGGCAGCCCAGGAAGACCGCGAGGGTGGGGAACATGTGAATCCCGGCGAAGCTCACGGGCCAGTAGAACACTCCGCACTTCTCGCGAAAGTCCACGTAGCGCCAATCCTCGTGGCGGAGCCCGCGCCAGCCGCGCCACCAGTTGTAGCTGAGGCGCACCCCCCAGATCGTCACGAGAGCAATCACCAGGAGCTGTCGCGACGAAGTCACGTGCTCGTTCGGGGTCGCGAGCGCCCAGCAGAGCGCGATCGCGATCGGGGCCACACTCCAGTAGGGGTCGTAGAAGCTCGAATTGTCGAAGAAACGGCTGAAGAGGAAGATCGCGACCGTTCCCGCGACATCGGCCCAGAAGACGGCCAGGATCGGCGAGCCATCCTGAAGTAGAACCCAGACGAAGAGCGCCACGCCAAAGGAAACGAAGTAGGCGACCCACACCGCCAGGTCGTCGCCGATGCCGGCTCTTCGCCAATCCGATCCGCCCTCGCTCCCGGGCATGCTATTCCTTCCCCCGCACCACGGCCGGCGCACCCTCATCACGGCCCTTGCGTCCGATCACTTCCCCGAGCCTCCCATCCGCGCCGTCTCGTACATCTTCTCGGGGCTCGGTGGATGACTCCGATGCGGCGTGAATCGGCGTCCCATCGTCCAGCTCCTCATCCTCTCGCGTGGCGTTGTGGACCGTAAAGGGTCGGTGCCCCGCGAACTCGTCGCCCCGGGTCGGACAATTCGGTACCGAGCACTCCCGGCACTGGCGGGGGCGACAGGGATCGAAATGGATGATCACGTCCCCAGCCATGAAATCGCGCGAGAAGGCCTCTTCTTTCAGGAGCTCGTCGATCTCGTGAAGACGCTCGGCATCGTAATAGCGAGGCACCGTGAGGTGAAAGTCTACGTGGTGGACCGAGCCCGAGCGCCACGACCGCAGGCTGTGGATGTCGATCCACCAGGGCTTGCGGAAGCGCTCGAGGCGCTCGGTGATCTTCTCCAGGAATTCGAGATCGGCCTCGTCCATCAAGCCACCCACGGCTTCCCGGGAGATCTGCCAGCCTGTACGCAGGATGTTGGCCGCCACCGCGATGGCGACGATCGGATCGAGGTAGACCCAGCCGGTGAAGCGAACGAGGAGCAGGCCGACGACGACGCCCAGCGTCGTGACGACGTCGGTGAAGAGGTGCATGCCGTCGGCTCGCAGGGCCATGGAGCCGACCTTCTTTCCCACCCGAACCAGATGCCATCCGATGGCGGCATTCACGGCTCCGAAGCCCGCCAGGATCCAGATTCCGAGATCCAGCCGGTGGATCACCGGTCCCTTCCAGATCGCGTGTCCCGCCTGCAAGATGATCAGGACGCCGGCGATCACGATCAGCGTGCCTTCGACTCCCGCCGAGAAGAACTCGATCTTGCCGTGGCCATAGGGATGATCGCGATCGGCGGGTGTGGAGGCCAGCTTGATCGAGTAGACGAGGAAGGAGGCCGCGACGACGTTGACGATCGATTCGAGGGAGTCGGAGAAGATCGCCGTCGAGTTCGTGAGGAGGTACGCAGCGCCCTTGCCGGCAAAGACCAGGATACCGCCGTAGAAAGAGATCCACGCGGCTCGCTGCCGGGCCTCGCTCGCGATCGGGTCCAGGCTATGGGAGATGGTGGTCATGGTTGGCGTGGACCCCTTCCCCTCGAATCAGCTCGGCCCTCTCTTCTGCTCACTCTCCGGGTCGGGCCTCGGGTCGGGCGACGACTCCCGGCGGGTTTCGCGCTGGACGAGCCCATCGGAGAAAATTGGCGGCGCGATGCTGGAGCATGGGAGGAAAGGTCCGCTGGGGGCACAGCTAGAACGGACGCGAGAATCCAGTCCCTCCTGAATCTGTGGGCAAGTTAGCGTAGGGGCCCGAGTCGGGCGAGAGCGCGGGC
>CBDUYG010000339.1:0-4628 GCA_965371385.1 uncultured Myxococcales bacterium
TCCGCATTCGCCTCGTGCGAGGGCGTCGCGGCTGGATGCGGAGGGGCCTGTCCTGATGTGCTCGTCGCCGTATCGGCGTTTAGGGACTCGATCCTCCGGCCCGCGTCTTCGATCTTCTCGCTGAAGCGCTCGAGCGTCGAGTCCACCTGCTCGAGGGCTCGCGTGAGGTCTTCGCCCAGCCCCCGCCCGAGTTGATCCAGGCCGACGCGAATCTGGCTGAGGCTCCGATCGAGCAGGTCGCGCTGCTCCACCAACGCCTGGCCCGACTCGCGAACGGAGTCCCGAATCGACGAGATCCCCTCCGAAGTCATCGTCTGCCCTTCTTTCAGGGAGGAAGCGGTCAGGTCGAAAGACCTGCCGAGCTGTCGCAGCTCCTGGAGCATGGGTTGAAGCTCGGCTGCGGTCGCGGCGAGGTCGCGGCTCGCCTCGCAGAGCGCGCCCCCCGCGCTCTCGATGGACTGGGTTACCTGGATTCGGGCGTCGGACTCGCTCCTCATCTGCTCGGCGAGCTGCTCGTCCCGTCGTCGGCCAGCCCGGGCCGCGAATGCGGCGGCTTCACTCTTCGAGAGGCCGGGGAAGGCACGCCCCATCGACTCGGAGATTGCGTCACCGCACGCGAGCTCGCTTCCCTCGAGCCAGCGGATCGCGAGCCCCGATAGAAGACAGAGCAGGATTCCCCAGAGTGAAGCGTGGAGCGCCAGGGCGATCCGATGCGCGAGTCGCTCGGCATCCCAGTCCGGCCCCCTTCGTGAGTCGCCGTCCATCCGCTGGGATCCCGGTTCTGACGGTTGCACTACGTGGGCTCGCTCGCTCGAGACAGGGGCCTCCTCGCTGAGGGTGCGGGCGAGACCGGCAAAGGTGGCGAGAATTCCGATCGCGAGCAGCAGGCTCGGCAGCGCTGCGAGGATGCTCGAGCGTGGACCTCGGGGCAGGAGCGGGCGCTCCTCCAGAAGATCGCTGAATCGCGCCGAGGAGACTTCGGCATCGGGGTCCGGCCGAGCTCTGATCCAGCGCTCGATGAAGTCGGCTCCGAGGCTCCTGGCCGGAGAATTCTCGAACGCGGCCGCGACCTCTTCCCTGCGTTCGGCAGGAAGCGTGACGCTCTCGAGGATCCCCGTCAGCCGACGACTCAGCCCTTGCAGCCGGATGAGACGCCACAGTGAGGGAAGATAGAGGATTGCGAAAGCGACCAGGGCAGAGCCACAGACGATCGAGATCGCGAAGCGCGCGTCCGGGTCGTGAGGCCAGAGAAGAAGAGTCAACGAGCCGGCCAGCCGGTCCAGACTTCCCAAACGCTCGGTCAAGTCAGCCTCCCATCGCCCGCTGAAGCGGCGTGTCATCGGCCGAAGGGCAATCATAGCGGGGACGCGACCTCGATATTTCCCAAGGGGCGCAACAAAACGAAGCCCGAAATGTGCGGCGTAATGACGTTTGGGGAAGTAGACTTCCCCGCCAGCAGTCTACGGAAACGAGCTTGGCGCTGCGCTCGGCCGCTCGAAGAAGGAATCCACGATGGCAAAGAAGAACAAGACGGGTGTGCTGAAACGGCTGCGCGAGGTCAAGAAGGCGGAGAAGGCCGCGCTCAAGCGAGAGGAGCTGCGTCTTCGCAAGGAAGACGGCGGCGGCGGCGCAAGCACATCGAGTGACGAGAAGACCGAGCCTCGGATCGCGACCCAGGATGACCTGGCGGGATATGGGTTTCCAGTGGCCGACGACGAAGAAGAGGGCGACGGCGACGCTCGCTAGGTAGAGGCTCGGGTCGAGACCAGGGTCGATGCTCGGGGCGAGCCGATTCATACCAGCATCGGGTGGGTGGAGATGAGATTCCTGTCTCCGTAGGCGTTGTCGATCCGGGCTACGGGGGGCCAGAATTTGTGCTCTCGGAGCCAGGGAGCGGGATACGCGGCGAGCTCCCGGGAGTAGGGGTGGGACCAGTCATCCCCGGTGACGTGACGGGCGGTGTGGGGGGCGTTCTTGAGGGGATTGTCGTCGCGGTCGAGCTCCCCGCGTTCGATGCTGCGAATCTCTTCGTGGATCGAGATCAGGGCGTCGCAGAGGCGGTCGAGTTCCGCTCTTGATTCGCTCTCGGTGGGCTCGATCATGAGCGTTCCCGCAACGGGGAAGCTCATCGTCGGTGCGTGGAAGCCGTAGTCCATCAGGCGCTTCGCGATGTCCTCCACTTGAATTCCAGAGGTTGCTTCGAAGGAGCGGCAATCGATGATGAATTCGTGGGCCACCAGCCCGTTGGGCCCGCGGTAGAGAACCTCGTAATCGCCTTCCAGGCGTTTCGCCATGTAGTTGGCGTTGAGGATCGCGACCTGGGTGGCCAGCCGGAGACCTCCCGCACCCATCAACGCGATATAGACCCAGCTGATCGGGAGGATGCTCGCGCTGCCGTAGGGAGCCGCCGTCACCGCGAGCTCGCCGGTGATCGGATGGCCGGGGATGAAGGGTCGCAGGTGCTCCGCGGCTGCGATCGGGCCGATGCCGGGGCCTCCGCCGCCGTGGGGAATCGTGAACGTCTTGTGGAGATTCAGGTGACACACATCGGCGCCGATGTTGCCCGGCGAGGTCAGCCCCACCTGGGCGTTCATGTTGGCGCCGTCCATGTAGACCTGGCCACCGCAGTCGTGGATCTGTCGGCAGATCTCCTGGATCGCCGGCTCGTAGACACCGTGGGTAGAGGGATAAGTGATCATCAACGCACCCAGGGTGTCGCGATGCTTCTCTGAGCGGGCTCGCAGATCGTCGAGCTCGACATTGCCCTGATCGTCGCACGCAACCGAGACGCACTCGAAGCCGGCGATCACGGCGCTCGCGGCGTTGGTTCCGTGAGCGGAGACGGGAATCAGACAGACCTTGCGTTGGCCTTCTCCGCGCGACTCGTGATAGCCGCGGATCGCCAGCAGCCCCGCGAACTCGCCCTGGGACCCCGCGTTCGGTTGCAGCGAGACCGCGGGCAGCCCCGTCACATTGCCGAGCCAGGTCTCGAGATTCGAGAAGAGCTCGGCGTAACCACGCCACTGATCGTTCGGCGCGAAGGGATGCATGCGTCCGAACTCGGGCCAGGTGACCGGCAGCATCGCGCTGCAGGGATTGAGCTTCATCGTGCACGAGCCGAGGGGGATCATCGAGGTGTTGAGCGAGAGGTCCTTCGCCTCCAGGCGATGGATGTAGCGCAGCATCTCCGTCTCCGAACGATATCGGTGGAAGACGGGATGGGTGAGGAAGTCGCTCTCGCGGGCGAAGGGCGCGGGGATCTCGATGTCGGCGTCGCCCGCGAGCTCGTCCAAATCGAGATTCGGGTCCAGGTCGATCTCGACGCTTGACTCGGCGTTCGGTGTGAAGGCCTCGAGGATCAGACGCACGTCCTCCAATGAGGTCGTCTCGTCGAGCGAGACGCCGATGCTTCCCGATGCATAGTCGCCGAGGTCGTAGTCGCGCAGGTTGTAGCCCCGCTCGACGCCTCGTTCGTGTATCTGCGCCGTGGTGACTCCCGCGGGTGTCACGCGCAGGGTGTCGAAGAAGGGCGCGCTTCCGATGTCGTGCCCGAGCTTGCGAAGCCCCTGGGCGAGCACGGCGGTGAGACCATGGACCCGGAAAGCGATTCGGCGCAGGCCCTCGGGCCCGTGATAGGTGGCATAGAGCCCGGCCATGATGGCGAGCAGCACCTGGGCGGTGCAGATGTTGCTGGTGGCCTTGTCGCGCCGGATGTGCTGCTCGCGGGTCTGGAGCGCCAGGCGGTAGGCGGGCTCGCCGTGGCTGTCCTTGGAGATCCCGACGAGTCGGCCGGGCAGCTTGCGTGCGTACTTCTGCTGGGTCGCGAGGAACGCCGCGTGGGGGCCGCCGAGCCCCATCGGGACGCCGAAGCGCTGGCTCGACCCTACGACGATGTCGACATCGAACTCACCCGGCGGAGTCAGCATCACCAGAGCGAGCAGGTCGCTGCACATCACCACCAGGGATCCGGCCGCGTGGGCGCGCTCGACCAGCTGCCGATGGTCGACCAGGCGCCCATCGGTCGCGGGGTACTGGAGCAGCACGCCGGCGAGGTCCTGGCTCTCGAAGTCGATGCGATCGACCGGACCGACGTGCAGCGTCATTCCGACCGCCTCGGCCCGGGTCCTCATCACGCCGATCGTCTGGGGATGGCAATCCTCGGAGACGAAGAAGCCCTGCTTCTTGTGATTGCTGATGGCCCGGCACATCCCCATCGCCTCCGCGGCAGCGCTCGCCTCGTCGAGCAGGGAGGAATTCGAGAGGGGCAGCCCGGTGAGGTCACAGACCATGGTCTGGAAGCTCAGCAGGACTTCGAGCCGGCCCTGGGAGATCTCGGCCTGGTAGGGGGTGTATTGCGTGTACCAGCCCGGGTTCTCCAGGATGTTGCGCTGGATGATGGGCGGGACGATCGTGTCGTAATAACCCATGCCGATGCACGAGCGCATCACGCGGTTCTTCGATGCCATCTCCTGGAGACCTTCGAGCAACTCGAATTCGCCGCGGGTCTGCTCGGACTGGTGGTCGAGCACCATCGGGGCCTGAAGCTGGATCGACGCGGGAATGGCCGCTCGGGTGAGCGAATCGAGAGAGTCGTATCCCAGGAAGGCGAGCATCTCTTCGATGTCGAG
>CBDUYG010000340.1:0-4623 GCA_965371385.1 uncultured Myxococcales bacterium
AGGGGCGCCTCGGTGTATTGATCTGCTTCGAAGCGATCTATCCCTCACTCGCTCGGGATCTCGCCCTCCAGGGCGCGACCGCGATCGTCAACCTGAGCAACGATGGCTGGTATCGCGGCAGCGGCGGGCCGGAGCAGCACCTCGGGCAGGTGGTGTTTCGTGCGATCGAGACAGGCCTTCCCCTGATCCGCTCGACCACCACCGGGATCTCCGCCGTGATCTCGCCGAGCGGCGAGATCGTCGCCCGATTGGAAGAGGGTGAGCGGGGCGTCCTGCGTGTCTCAGTCCCGGCCCCGCGTCGGGAGCCGACCCTCTACGTTCGACATGGCGACGTCCATGCGAAGGGCTCCGCGCTCCTGCTCTGTGTGACCGCGGCATTTGCGCTGGTGAGAAGCCGAAGGGAAGGAGCCGGGGAGTCATGGCTCGAGGAGCCCCTGGCAACCTCGAGCCGTTGAAATCAGCCCTGCTGAGCGATCCTCCCCCGAGCCGGCGACCCGGGCCGAGAAGGCGCCTTCAGGGAGTCTCGTCCCGATGCGGCACCATCGGATGGAGCTCGAGGCTCATCAACGTCGCGCTGCGAGGCGTATCGAGGATCTGCACGATCGCGTCGGCGACGATCTTCGGATCGAGGAACTCCGTGAAGCGCAGCAGCGCGAAGCGTTGCCAGACCTCGAGCAGGCGCTTCATCGTATCGGGATCCCAGCCGCTGCCGAATTCGGAGGCCGTCGGCCCGAGTCTCAGATTCGTGACCCGTACCCCCGCCCCCTCGAGCTCCATTGCGAGTACCCGCACGAGATTCTTGATTCCGGCCTTCGACGCGCTGTAGCCCGCCTGGAAGGGACGCGGATTGTCCGAGTTGTCGGACCCGATGAAGATGAGATCTCCCCTCTTTGCCTTCCGCATCGCGGGAATGACACGCTGGGATACCCACATCGGTCCGAGCAAGTTGGTCATGATTTCGCGTTGCAGCTCCTCGGGAGGAATCTCCTCAATCAGGCCCGGTACCGAGAGTCCTGCGTTGTTCACGACGGCCTCGGGTGAGCCCCACTCGGCTTCGAGAGCATCGAAGAAGTGGGCGATCGATTCGGGCGAGGCGACATCGAGCTCGTGATCGAAGACCCTTCCCCCCGTCTCGCGAATCTGCGACGCGACTTCGGCGAGGCGCCCTACCCGGCGCGCACCGATCGCCACCCGCCATCCCGCGGACGCGAGCCCACCCGCGATCGCAACCCCGATGCCCGCCGAGGCGCCGGTCACCACTGCGACTCGTCCATCTCCCGCCATCAAACCTCTCCTTGAATCACGCTCAACACATCTTGGTGCTGGAGTCAGAGAGCGGCGGCCGTTTCGTCGCGCTCATCCCGCAGCAGCCCCATCCCGAGCAGGGCGAGGAGGTTCATGACCAGAAAGGAAATGAAGGCGAGATCATAGCTTCCCAGGTTGTCCTGAACCGCAGCAGCAAAGACGGGCCCCAGGGTCGCGCCCGGCAGGAAGGCGATCATCAGCGCTCCATAGATCGGAGCCATGTGGCGCAGGCCGAAGCACTCCGTGAGGATCAGGGGATACACGACGTCGCGGGCGGCCGTAGAGAAGCCGAAGCTGATGATGAATGCCCAGGTGAGGACCGAGCCTCCCGGCAACAGGAGGAGGAAGACGGAGCTCAGGCTGAGCCCCAGGAAGACGAGGAAGAGGGCCAGGCGATGTGGCATTCGATCCGCCATCAGGCCGAGCCCGATCTTGCTCGCGATTCCGAGCCCCAGGGCCGTGCGCAGGGTATTGCTCGCGTCGGCCCGCTCGATTCCCTCGTCGGTGAGATGGAGAACCAGGTGGTCGAGCAGGCCCATGAAATAGACAAAGAATGTAAAGAGACTGAAGGCCAGGATCCAGAAGCTGCGTGTGCGGAGGGCCTGGGCGAGGTTGAGGTCGCCGCTCTCACCCATTGTGTCCGAGTCGCCCTCGGCCACCGGATCCTGCTCGCGTGCCGGGCGCTCTCGAATCACGAGAACGGCGACTGGAAGCATGAAGAAGAGGGCGACGAGGCTGAGGCTCGAGAATGCCTCCCGCCACGACTCCTGATCCGCGATCCCGACCACGAAGGGAATGAAGAGATAGCCGCCGAGGTTCGAGCCGGTATAGACGAGTCCCAATGCGAAGCCACGGCCCCGCTTCACCCACTGACTCACCAGCTGCCCGACCGTGATGTCGCCGAGCCCGGTCAGGGCAAACCCCATGACGACCACGAGCGCCGAGAACTGCCACCACTCCTGCATGCGGCTGTAGAGCGCAAAAACCATCGCGAGCAACACGATCGAGACGACGAGGATCCGCTTGGTTCCGAGCCGCCCCACCAGGGTTCCCACCGCGAGGCTCGAGAACGCGTAGACGGCCGTGATGGGAGACTGAGCCAGGATGAAGAGGGAGCGGGACCACCCGAACTCATCGATGATGTCGCCCGCGAGCGGCTTCATCGCATAGCCGAATCCAAGACCGAGCTGACAGACAAGCCCCGCGAGAACGATGAAGATCGCGGGGCCCAGGCAATCTCCGAGCGTATCGCGAAGGGCCCTCACGACGCGCTCGAGCAACTCAATAGCCTCGCTGGAGATCGACCCGATTCGCCAGCGGATCACCGTCGAGATAGCGCCGAAGGTTGGCCGCGAAGGTATCGAAGAGCCGATCGATCGAGCCCGGCATCGACCACGAGATATGCGGACTGAGCCTCACCGCGGGATGCCGGTAGAGCCAATGTCCGGCCGGTAGAGGCTCGGGGTCGCAGACATCGAGGGAGGCACACGCAACCCGACCCGCGTCGAGGGCGGATCGCAGCGCGTCCTGATCCACGAGGGAGCCCCGGGCGATGTTGACGAGATGCACCCCCGGCTTCACTCGCTCGAGAGCCCCGGCGTCGATCAGGTGATGGGTCTCGGGTGTCGCGGAGGCCGCAATCACGAGGTGGTCCGACGCCTCGAGGAGAGGGGGCAGCGTGGCGAGCAACTCGATATCCGCAATCGGGCTCGGCGCCTTGCTGCGCCGGTAGGCCAGCACCTTCATGTCGAACGCCTGGGCGCGGGTCGCGACCGCGCACCCGATCGTTCCGAGCCCCACGAGTCCGAGGGTCTTCCCCTCGAGCCCCCCCAGCTCCTCGAAATTCCAGCGCTCGGGTGGCTCGGTGGCCCACACCTCAGGCAAGCGCTTCTCGAAGGCGAGCATCATCGCGAGGGTCCACTCGGCGATCGGCACTGCGCTCGCCCCGCGTGCGCAGCTGAGCGAGCGATCCCCTACCAGCTCCATCGGAAATCGATCGACTCCCGTCCCGATCGTATGAATCCACTCGACGCCGCGCTCGAGTGCCTCGGCGAGGTTTTCGCTCCCCCAGGAGTAGGTGAGCAGAACCTCGCCCCGGGCGGCGGGATCGATCGCACCTGTATTGGGAATCGAGATGAACTCCACATCCGGAAAATCGGACTCGAATCGCTTCGCGACGTTCTGCGGGAAGTGGATCAGGACTCTTCGTTTTTTCAGGCTCACACGCTCGCCCCTGACTTCGTGGCTCGGTTCGGATGCTCGCAGAACTCCAGTGCCGCCGACAGCCCCAGTGGGCCCGGCGCGCGATCCAGCTTCGCTGCTCTTGCGTCGATCCGTCAATCGAATGGAATCGATGATGCGCAACGGCGTCCGCCGTGGGATGGCATCGCTCGAGCTTCGAAGCGCCGACTCGCGAGCCCTCGTATGACGACGGGAGGGGTTCTTCCGCATCCTGCTAGAGTTTCGGCCTCGGGAGACGGACACACCTGAGCCGGGAGGCATAGCGCTCCAGATGGCGGAACCCGCCAGCTCGAACTCCAGCCGGGAAGCGGCGCAGAATCGCTGGACCGCGCTCGGCTTGGTTGGGCTCTTCGTCGTCCTGATCGCCGACACCGTCTACCGGCTCCTTCTCCCGGGTGAGAATCAACCGGCGGTCGCGGACGATCTGCGCATCTACTACTACCCCACCTATCTCTCCGCCTATTCCCAGCTCGCGTCCGGAAACTGGCCCCTCTGGAATCCATACCAGCTCTGCGGCCTCCCGCGCCTGGGCGCCATTCAGGGCGGGATCCTCTATCCCCTTCACGTCGTCTATCTGGTGCTCCCGACCAGCACAGCGATGGCGGTCTCGACACTCCTCCACCTGATGATCGTCGCCGGCGGAGCGGTCGTATTCGCCAGACGACTCGGGATGATGTGGTACGCGGCGCTGCTCGCGGGTGTACTCGTCTCGATGCGGGGCTTCTATTCATCCGCGATCTACTTCCCCAACATGCTCGAAGCTTCGGTCTGGATCGCTCCCGGTAGCCTCGCGATTCTCGCTCTCGCGCGCGGCAACTTCGCCAGGCCATTGGCTGGGCTCGGGTTCTGCACCGGCATGAGCCTGCTCGCCGGCTACCCCCAATCGACCGTCTACGTCGCCTATGGGTGGGGCGCGCTGCTCTGCCTCCTGCTCCTGGTCGAGCGAGCAGCGGCGCGACGCTGGATGGTGGCTCTGCTGGGCCTCGGCTGCGCGGTGGCGCTCGGCTCGGCCCTCGCGGGCGTGCAGCTGCTTCCCAGCTTCGAGCTGAGCCAGCTCGGGAATCGCCGCCTCGAGCC
>CBDUYG010000341.1:0-4616 GCA_965371385.1 uncultured Myxococcales bacterium
CCGATGACCCCCACCCCAGGCGCCTGCTTTGACTGCTTGGTCACGTACGCCCCGGGGCCCTCGGGGAGTGGGCGGCGCATGGCCGGGCGCCGGCGCGGGATGGACGGGCGCCGACGGGGATCGATCGCTGTCCCGTGATCGCCATCGATCGTGATGGGGTCATGGGGAAATCCTTTCTGATTTGGGGCAAAGGTCTTCCACTCTGCTATGGGATCGTCTCGGTCGAATTCTCACAACTTTCTCGAAAAGCTCTTTGATTCCGGCCCCCTACGGATGTGGGCTTCGGCCCATCCCATGGAACGAATATTGCAGTTCTCGTTGACGACTATTCATATGGTAGAGTGCGGCTTCTCTTCGGGAGCAGGTTCGACAACATTGGAATGAAGGACTGGGAAGGAATGGGACTGATGCTGATCCGACGTGCATTGCTCGTCTCTCTATTCGTACTGGCGCTGATCGCACCCGGGGTGTCGTTCGCGACTCTGCTGGGGACCGACGCCTCCGGAGAGCTGATTGGCTCGCGGGACGTGAATGGAAACGGGCTCAAGGGCTTCAACGACTACGATAACGGTCTGTTCACCGTCTCGTGGGAGATCACCCTCGGCGTCTCGAGTGCGCACTACAAGTACACCTTCACCGGGCTCACGGGCAAGGACATCAGCAACATCGTCCTCGACGTTACCGACAACTGCGGTAGCGATTCTCTCTGCGTCTACAACGCGATGATCAGCGGGAGTTCCGTCGGTGTCGTCACCGAGTTTGGAGACTTCTCGGGCATCACCGGCGGCATGAAGTTCGAGGGGATCGATGGCGTGGAGGGAGCGGTCTACGAGTTCGACTCGAACCGCAATCCCATCTACGGCCATCTGGCGGTGAAGGACGGCGGCGGCGCCGAGACCTGCATGGCGCCCGGCGGCTCCAACATCGTATGCAACAATCAGCTGCTGGGAATCGGGGACCCCGACCAGGCGGTGAACTTCGTCGTCGTCCCCAACGGCGTCATCCCCGAGCCGGGAACCGCTGTGCTCATGGCCCTGGGACTGGGAGTGCTGGGCGCACGGAGCCGGTGGCAGCGCTGAGGCACAGCCCCCGCCGGCTTCTACGCTGGCGACTCTTTTAGCCGGCAACCAATGCATCGGCAGCCACTTTGGCTTTTGGAAGAAATTCCGAGCCGCGTTTTCGGCACGTCCGATCAATAGTGGCATGTCGATCGACTGGTCAATTGGTCCAAAACCAGCGAAGCCGAGTGGCATCCAGGATGGCGATCTGCCGATCGAGACCGGTCTGAATCCGGGCCCATCGCTCGAGGAGCGGGGAACCCGCTGGGCTGGCCTCCGATGCGATGTGCTTCCGAATCCACTGGGAAGTGTCCACGAGACCCTTGATCGGGTCGAAGGGCATCACGATACCTCGACTCCATTCTGGGTAGCGACTGGAAGTACTCTTTCTTGATGAGCTCCTGGGTGATGGCGGCATAGCGAAGTGTCATTCGGATGTCGCGATAGCCGGGCAACCTCATCACACTGGGCAAGCTCACGCCTGCGGCAAGCAATGACTTTGCGCGGGTATGGCGAGGTCGGTGGCTGGTGACCGGCTCCGCGCTCTCGATGTCTTCACGCGCCTCGGCGAGTGCTTGCCCATAGCACTGCTGGGAAACCCGATTGCCGTAGGTGTTCCCGACGAGATACTCGTGCTGTGCCGGGTCGTCGATGCGCCGCAGCAATGCCTCGACGATTGCGCCAACGCGGCCATCGATCGGAACGAGGCGTTCATTTTTGAGCTTGCCGAGCGGTATCTCGAGGAACTTCTGGCCGTCCAGATCGAGACGAATTCAGTCACACGGAAGGCTGGCCAACTCTCCGATGCGTAAACCCGTGAGCCTCATCAGGAGCAGGGCTTGATGCAATCGATCGGATGAAGCCTCGAGGTGTTGCTGGAGCGTTGCGTCCTCTGCTGGAGACAAGGGACGCGGAAGATACGTGGGGAAGGCTTGGGCATGTCCGAAGACCGGATCAGATCGTCCGGGTCGGCGACTACGCCCCTCTCGTCTGAGCACGGGTCCGCAGCCACTTCCCGCGTCTTCCCCGTAGCGCGCCAAGAGCCAGGCCAAGAGCCAACAAGAGCGCGGTGCTGGGCTCGGGCACCGCGAATGTCGTGATCGGGACCCCAGGATCGGACTCATAGGCAAAGCCGGTGAGCTCGACCGCATAGGGTGACGCATCGCCCGGCCCCATCACGCTGAGCTCGAGGAATCCGTAGTGGGTAGCCGGCTGGCCATTGTCGAGGAGCTCGAATGACAGACCCAGGAATCCGCTGCGGCCCGGCATGCCGCTACCCGAACCGATCTCGAGGATGGAAAGATACGCATCGCCAGGTGCGAGTATGCCCGAGATCACCTCGCCCTGAGCGAAGAGGACTGCCTCGCCCCGGGAATTCTGCAGGAATCCACCCGGCGTAGGATCGAGTCGCAGGAAATGCTCGTCGATTGCGCCGCCGAATCCGACTTCGACACGCAGAAGGGCGTCGATCAGGTCCTCGAACTGGGGTTCCGCCGGAGCATTGCCGGTTTCAAAGTACGCCTTGAGAATGGCGCGCGATTCGCGGGGTATGCAGTGATCCTATCACGTGGCAGGGGAACTCGAAACAAACGCGTTGAAGTGTCGATCAGCCGTCTGTCGGCCCAATCTGCAATTCAAGCCCACAATTGTACTTTATCGGCTGATTCGAGATTCCCCACGAGATCTTTCGGACGCGGTCACCGGAACCATGTGAAGAAGGGCGCTCTCCCGAGGGGTTGGCGTATGGATGATTTCGGAGATACTTGGAAGCGTGCAGAACGCCTATCGCCGCCTCAAGGACCTCCTGCTCGAGATCGCCAAGCTACGATCTCGAGGGCCCTGCCTGCAGCGGATCGTCAGCGGGCTTGCGGACCAGCCCGAGGTTGCCCTCGCTCGTGTCTGGCTCGTTGCGCCCGGGGATGGCTGCGACGTCTGCCTGCGCCGGGATGAGTGCCCCCAGCGGGTGCCCTGCCTGCACCTCGTCGCCAGTGCGGGAAATCCCAACACGAAGAGCGCCGACTGGTCGCGAACCGATGGCGACTTCAGGCGCTTCCCCATCGGTGTCCGCAAGATCGGGCAGATCGCCCAGGGCGCAAAGGTGCGCATCCCGGAGATCGAGGAAGACGACACCTGGATCGTCCGGCCCGATTGGGCGCGGCGCGAAGGAATCCGGGGCTTTGGCGGAGTCCCCCTCGCCCACGGCGATGAGGTGCTGGGAGTGCTCGGTCTCTTCACCCGCTCTCCCTTCGACGACGAGACGCTCGAGTGGCTGGAAATCATCGCCGACCACGCCTCGGCCGCGATCGCGAATGCGCGGGCCTTCGAGGAGATCGAGCGCCTGCGCGGGCGCCTTGCCCTCGAGAACGAATACCTGCGCGAGGCCGTCGTCGAGGCCCGGGCGTTCGGCGATCTCGTGGGAAGCAGTCCGGCCCTCGCACGCATCGTCGAGCGCATCGATCTCGTCGCCCCGACCGACGCGAGCGTCCTGATCGAGGGCGAGTCGGGAACCGGAAAAGAGCTCGTCGCACGGGAGATCCACCGCCGAAGCCGTCGCGGCGACGAGCCGCTGATTCAGGTCAACTGCGCCGCCATTCCGCGCGACCTCTACGAGAGCGAGTTCTTCGGTCATGTGAAGGGTGCCTTCACCGGCGCGACGCGGGATCGCGAGGGTCGCTTCGCAGCGGCCGACGGCGGAACCCTCTTCCTCGACGAGGTCGGCGAGATCCCCCTCGAGCTACAGGGCAAGCTCCTGCGGGTGCTCCAGGAGGGGAGCTACGAGCGCCTCGGCGAGGAACGACCGCGCGAGGTCGACGTTCGCCTGATCGCCGCGACGAACCGGGACCTCCAGGCCGAGGTGGCGGCGGGCCGATTCCGGAAGGATCTCTACTATCGGCTGGACGTCTTTCCGATCGAAGTCGCCCCCCTGCGCGCACGCCCCGAGGACATCGTCCCCCTCGCTGCCCACTTCTTGGAGTTGGCCTGCCGCCGCCTGGGCCGGGAGCTGCCCAACCTGACCCGGGCCGGGCGCGAGTCACTCGAAGCCTACGAGTGGCCGGGCAACGTGCGGGAGCTGCAGAACGTGATCGAGCGAGCCGTCATCACGTGGAGGAGCGGGCCCCTGCGCTTCGAGCTCGGATCGTCGGAATCCCGTACGAAGCGAGCGCATTCGGGGCGAGCCGCCTCATCCCTCGAGATCCTGAGCGACGCCCAGCTGAGGGATCTCGAGCGCGAGAACCTGCGTGCTGCCCTACGACAGACCGCCTGGAAAATCAGCGGCCCAGACGGCGCTGCCGCGCTCTTGGGAGTCAAGCCGACGACCCTCGCCTCGCGAATCAAGAAGCTCGAGATCCAGCGGCCGATCTAGGAGCCCGGTCGTTGGGGAGTCACCCCACCTCCCCCATCGCGGGCGGAGCGGCGCTAAGATCGCGCCATGTTTCGGAAGATCCTCATGTTCATCCTGCTCTTGGCGCTGCTGGTCGGCTCGGCCGGCTGCTCGGCCATCATCGGTCGTGCATCCAGTCGACTCGCCGACGACCTCTCGGCAGCGATCCTCGAGCA
>CBDUYG010000342.1:0-4588 GCA_965371385.1 uncultured Myxococcales bacterium
TCTTCACTCGTACCGCTCACGTGAGCCTCCCCCTCTCTCGCGGCTTCGTCGAGCTCGCGCTCCTCCGCTCGCGTCTCTACCGCCGCAGGCAGGGCGGCCTCGTGCTGCTCCCTGCGTCTGGCTCTGATTCTGGACTCGGACTGAACGGCTTTGCGAATCGCTCTGAAGGGTGTCTTGATGAGGTCGGGCAGCAGGATTCCCTCGGTGAGGGTACGCATCTTGAGGGCGCGCAGCTCGGGCTCGCCGAGCTCTCCGCTGGCCTTGAAATAGGCGCCGAAGAGCCCCTTCTGATGGCCGCCGGGGATGAGAAACTTGATCACGGGCAGCTTGCCGAGGATCTTGTCGACCTGGCGAAAGAGAAAGATTCCGATCTCGGCGTCGATCGCCCGGCCCGGACGAGCGACATCGAAGCTACCCGCGATGAAGATGCGCAGAGGCCCGTCGAGGTGAAGATCCTCCGTCGAGATGCGACCACGATCGAACTCCAGGTTGGCTTCCAACGTCTCGAATCGCAGCGCCTCGCCGGCATCGATCGGATTGAGGCCTTCGAGAGCGTGGCTGAGGGCAGCGACGAGGGGAACGCCCTGGTGAATCGCGCCGTGCCTGGCCTCGAATCGAATCGAGCCGTCCAGCTCGGCGAGCAGGGGGAGACCGGGACGCAGTACGCCTTCCAGATTGCCGTGGGCGCCGAGTCGGCCTTCGGCAAAGCCGTCGCGAAAGCCGATCGAGCGCGTAATCGGATCGGCGTCTCCCTTCTCGATCCGGAACTCGAGCTCGACGGGGAGGGAGTCGGTTTCGGCGAGCCCGAAGGTCAATCGACCGGTGAGGAGCCCCTTGGGAGTGAGCCGGCCCTCGAGGTTCGAAACGACGAGGTCGCTGCCGTCCAGGGCGAAGCCGGCGAGAATCGAGCTCACGGGAAGGCGATCCGATGCCAGCTCGTCGACGGAGAATCGTCCGACCGCCCAGCGTGTTTCGATGCTGTCGGAGGTGTCTCCTTCTCGACCGAGCGGCCGGGAGAGGGCCAGAGAGCGCGCCATTTCGTTGAGTGAAGGGAGGTCGGGATCGGCGGTCGTTTGGCTCTCGCCAGGCACCTCGCTATCGCGGCCGGCCGAGCGGGGCTCGACCCGGATCATGGCCTCGATCCGGGCGGCGTAGGGCGGATCGGGAGCGCGGGTCCAGTGCAGATCCCCCGTCACGTCGGTATCGCCCCAGTGCCCCCTGAGGATCTTCAACGCGATTCCATGCTCGATCTCATCGACACGCACGGCCGCGTCGTGAATCGGCCAGTGAAGAGTGGGATGCTCGAGTCGATCGATCTCGATCTCGATTTTCGGGAAGGGTCGCGTGACCGTTTCGATCTCGGCCGGATGATCCATGGTCTTTTCTTCGATCGACGCTGCCTCGATCGAATCTTCTTCGAGCATCGCCTCTCCGAGCGGATCCAACGCCGGCCTCGGCTCGGGCTCTGGCTCCGAATCGCGTGCGAAGAAGATCTCGCGAAAGAGGGAAAACCCGGGAGTCGGTGACGCGTGTGACTGGAGGATGTGCTTCTCGTGCTCTTCTTCGAAGAGCCGGGGGAAGCCGTCGACGGTGATGTCGAGGCCCGGCATGCGGCGCTCGTTCCAATACATGCGTGGGCATTCGAGCGTGATGCGATCTTCGCTCCACTCGACCGTTCCCGACATATCGCTGAACTGGTCCTGACCATCCAGGGAGTCGAAGTGGATGCCTTCGAACTCGGCTCGCATCATCAGCCCCTCCGGCAGGTCGAGCCGCTCGCCTCGAAGAATCTGGCGCCAGGTCGCGAAGCGGGCGTTGCCCTGGCCTCCGATCCGGCGAAGGGTGCCTCGCTTCACGTGATCGAGCATCCGCAGCATCGGAGTGCGATTCGATTCGGGTAGTGCGTCGACGACCCTGCGCGCCTCGTCCAGCCCGACTCCGTAGAGATCGACCGAGAAGTTCGAGGCGGACGAGTCACGCAGGGGGCGATCGATGAATCCCGACACCTCGACCCCCAGGCGGGCTCCGCGAAAATCGGCTTTGGCGAGCCGCACTCGGCCCGGGTGGAATTCCAGCTGAAGGGTCAACGCGGCTCGGGGCGAATCGAGGCTCAAGAGCTCGTCTCCCCAGCGGACTCCGCTCCGGAGGTCCTGGGCGATCCAGTCGATCTCGAGGATTCCGTGCTCCGGCTCGGGACTGAGGAAGCGGAGCACCCCGCTCAGCTGTCCCGAGAAGGGCCGCGAATTGGCGGGACCCGGGCGTCCGGCCTCTCGCTCGCGTCGCGAGGCTGAATCCTGGGGTTGGAGGTAGGCGTGCAGACCCTGAAGCTGAAGTCCGGTGACGGCGATGCTCGCCTGGACGCCGGCTCGTCGGCGCCTGGTGCCGTTGATTTCGACCGGGGTAGTGCTCTGCCCCCCATCCTTCCAGGCGCCGCGCAGGCGCAGGTCGGCGCTTCGATTCAGCCAGCCGAAGTCGAGCTCGCCATCGATGTCGTCGATCTCGAGAACCAGGGGCTCGGAATTCCTGCCGCCGACGAAGCGATCGACGAGGCGAACGCTGCTGCCGCGCAGCTCGATACGTTGCGCGACGGCCGGACCCCGCAGCAAGCCGCGCAACACGGCCTCGAACGAGCGTAGAATGTTCAACTTCAATTCGAGATCGTCGGGATCCTCGGGCTTGCCGCGGGTGTCGAGCGCGGCAATGGGATGCGGCCACCAGAGGTCCTGCCCAGTGCGCTCGATCTCCATGTGCACGCCCTCGAGAACGAGCTCACGCAGACGAAAGCGTCCGGTCAGGAGTGCGACGAGGTCGATTCGCGCGGAAACGCGTCGCCCCGTCAGTCCGTGCTGGGACTCGCCCGGGTAGACTTTCACGTCCTCCCCTTCGATCCAGAGGCCCCGGGCCAGTCGCAATCTCGCGGTCCGCACGGACGTTGGGCCGCGCATCAGACTGGTCAGCTGGGTCTCGGCTTCGAGACGCAGGTAGTCCCCGCTCAGGCTCGAAGAGAGCAGATAACCAAGCGAGATGGCGGTCGCGAAGAGCGCGACCGCTGCGATCGACCGAATCAGTGGCCGCTGCAAGGATGATCTCCAGAGAAGTCTTCAGACGCGTTCACAGGGTAGGCCGAACGACGGAAAGTGACGTTGTCGATCCCCCACGCGGTCGCGATTGCTGCCGGTTCATGATGGCAATGTGAGGGTTCCTGATGCTCCGTTATAACGCGCCTTCGCAACGCATCCCACGGTGACGGAAAGAGAACCCCGCGTCTTCCCTGCGCCTCCCCTTCCATCGTCACTGAGACCTCCAACCACTGATTTTATCTAAAGAAATCGACCGTTCTTCCGAAATCTGGAGCGTACTCAGCGGTCACTGTGCAGGCGGGGGCAGGACGCACGATGTTATGGGAGCGTGATTGTGATGGAAGTGATGAGCGGACTGTCGACCCGTGGTAACCGTGTGCGGGAACTTCGTGAGAATAAACTCATGACCCAGGCGCAGCTGGCCCGAAAGGCCCGGGTTGCCCTGCGAACGATTCACAGTGTCGAAAAAGGCATGAACTGCCGAATGGACACGAAGCGGAAGATTCTGCTCGCGTTGGGGCTCCGATTCGAAGACAAGGACATCGTCTTCCCCCCGATGCGCCGGACGGAAGAGATCATTCCCTCCACCCACTGAGCAGCTCTCCTGCTACCCTGTGATGACCGATACTGCGGCTGAACCGCGCCCGGACGATCCGCCCGGGCGCGGGCCTCAGCGCTGGGGAGGCCGTCATTCCGGACCGAATCTCCATCCTTGCAGATGTCTCGGAGATCGTCGCTCGATCCCACGATCTCGGCGAGACCCTGGCAAACGTCATCGATCTGGTCGCGAAGCGACTCGATGCGGATGTTTGTTCCATCTATCTTTCGGATGCGGGGTTCCAGAACCTCACCCTCAGGGCGACCAACGGTCTCGAGCAGGATGCCGTCGAGCAGGTCTGCCTCTCCTTCGGTGAGGGACTGGTGGGCTACTGCGCCGCGCGCGGCGAGCCCCTGGCCTTCGAACACGCCCAGAGCGACCCCCACTATCGATACTTCCCCGAGACGGGAGAGGAGCGCTACGAGTCCCTGCTGGCCGCACCCCTGATCGTCCAGGGCGCGACCACCGGCGTCCTGGTGATCCAGACGGTCGAGCCCCGGGGCTTCGACCAGGCCGATCTGGAGCTGCTGCAGACCTGCGCCCAGCTGCTGGCACCCGTGGTGGTCAACGCGCAGCTCCTCGCGTTGGTGACGGAGAGCGCCGAAGATCGGGCGCGGATGATCATCCCGGCGGCGACGGGGGGAGTGCCGCTCAAGCTCGAGCCGGAGCCCCGGCGCGAGACGAATCTCGCGCTCCGCGGCATCCCCACCTCGCGCGGTGTCGCGATCGGTCCGATCTACCAGCTCGACAATCCTCTCGACATGTCGCGTCTGGTCTACGAGCCGAGCGAGGTCTTCGAGGACGAGAAGAACGATCTGATGGACGCGCTCAGCGAGGCCCGGCGCGAGATCGATGAAATGCGCGAGGTCGTGGGAGAACGCTTTGGTCCGGAGTTCGCGGCGGTCTTTCA
>CBDUYG010000343.1:0-4584 GCA_965371385.1 uncultured Myxococcales bacterium
CCCATCGTCGCGGCCGAGAGGCCTTCGACCAGGAAGCCTCCGGCTTTGCCCGCCAGTTCGCCCAGCTTGTTCGCGATCTGCGGACCGGACTTCTGGATCTCATTGCGAAACGGAATCCATTCGGGCAGGCGAAGCTCGAGATCCTGTGGGGAATCAAACTTCTGCTCGACCCACGGAATCACCTCCTGACTCAGCTCGTATGCCTGCACCCCGACGCGGTTCAGCATGACGAGCGTCGGTACGAGGACGATCGAGGTCAACAGGACCAGGGTCATTGATGCGGCTGCGCCCTTTCTTCCGCCGATCCGGTCGCAGATCTTCGTATAGAGAGGGTACGTGAGAGCACTGAACACTGCGGCGAGGAAGAGGGCGATCAGGAACCCCCGGATCATTCCGACGAAGACGATGGATACCGCCAGGGTCAGGAGCACGATCGTCAGCCTTTGAAATCTCACCGCCTCACTGACCTGCTCGCTCATCGGCTTCGCCGCCTCACCCCGATGCCTCGCGGATCCCCATCCCGCAATCGGGGAGGGTGTCGCGTTCGCGCTCGAGCGGGGACTGTGACATAGCCGAAGCCGGAATCAAACCGGACACGGGTTCGGCTTCGAGCGTCGCGGGGGAGGTGGGCCTGGCCGGCTGCTAGTGGATCGTCGGTCGATCCGCCTGCACGATGATCACTCCATCCATGCGCCGCTTCGCCCTCGAATCGGGATCCTTGCGGATCACCTGGTAGCGATAGCGACCGGGCTCCATCTCGCAGAAGCTGACGAGGTCGAGAGGGTAGATATCGGCCGACTTGAGCTCGTCGTCCTCGATCGAGAAATTCACCAGGCTGTGGCAGACCATGGAGCCGGCGACCTCGCGCTCGAAGACGATGTTGGAGTTCTCGCCCGAGTAACTCTTCCACGCCAGCCGATCGTGCTGCGAGAGGGTAATCGTGCGCGGATGAATTCTGTGGTCGGTGAGGTACACGAGCCGCTGCTCTCCCCCGAGCACGGAGAGCGCTGGAACCGATCCTGGCGTGTCGTACTCGATCTGTGCGGGTCGCGTGTCTTCGGCCGAGCTGGGAAGTACGAATGCGACGGTCAAGAGTGCCGAGGCCAGGGCTGCGCTGAAACGCGAGGGCGCCCGACGTTCTGGTGGTAGCTGGGTTCTTCGAGACATGGAATCGTCCTCCCGACTGATCGAGCCGACGGCCACGCTGGCCGGGCATCGAGAAGTCGCAGTTGGAAATGATGCAAAGATCACGCCGCCGACCGAGCTCGAATCCCTTATTTTTCACCTCTGTAAAGGACTGTTTACAAATATGTTTTCAGCCGGACCGCCTCCAATCCTGCAACTGTCCAGCGCCATTGAAGTGCAATCGAGGCGACACACCCCGGATGGGGCAGCCCATGTCTCAGTGCCAGAATCGACCCTCCTGCGGCACGACGACACCCTGCGGGAAGACACCCGTCAGGATGCCGGTCTCAGCCATCGCCGAGTGAACTCGCCCGGTGGAGCGTCTATCCTCGGCCCGCTGTCCATCGACAGAGAATTCCTGGCGATCGATGCCGACGCAGAGCTGCGGAGGACACACGCCAGCCGAACCAGAGGGAGGCCGGAATGGCCGATGACGACCGCTTCGAGCGCGGAGCGGAGATGATCAAGAAGGTCTATGCAGGAGATGTGATCGTGCCGCCCAAGGGCGCCATGGCCTTCACCGACCTGATGCTCGAGAGTCTCTTCGCAGAGGTGTGGACCCGCGAGGAGCTCTCGATGCGTGACCGGCGCCTGATCCTGCTCGGCGTGATCGGGGCCCTGGGTGAGAAGGAAACCTTTGCGATCCAGTGCAAGGCCGCGCTCAAGAACGACGAGCTCGGGCCCGCCCAGCTGCGCGAGGTGGTAATCATGCTCGCGAATTATGCCGGCTATCCGCGGGCCGCCGGAATGATCGGCCCGGTCGAGCAGCAGATTGCGGCCGTCGCGAAGGAAAAGGAAGAGGAAGAGGCCGGGAGCTGAGGCCGGGCTGGCGCCCAGCGACCCCATGACTCGTCACACCGCCCCGGTTGCCTGGCCCGGATGCGAGACCCCCGTGTGCCCGGCCGGAGGCCAGGCCGCTCATGCCACGATCTGGACGGAGCGAGAAATCACCTGGATCCGCGGCAGAGCGACTCGCAGGGAATCCCGTCGCGATCCCCATCGAGACGCGAGAGAGAGCATTGTGTGAGATGGAAGCGCGCCTCGGCGCAGGAGCTCATCTCACTGCACTTGCGCTTGCTCCCGCAGCGGAAGGATGACGCGTCGACCGGCACGTCGGACGCCCCTGCCCCCTTTTCGCGGCGCCGCTCCCTGCGGCGATTCTGGCGCCAGGTCCATGGAGCGTCGCGATCGGCGGGCGGCAGCTGCCAGAGGCCGCGCTGGTTCGCCCGGGCCTCGTCCTCCGCATTGATGATCTCGACGGTCTCGGCGTAGCGGGTATAGGCCCAGGCGTGCCCCTTGCGCACCATCTCGGCATTCACGTCGAGTGGTCCGCGATAGACTCGAGCGACCGTTCGTCCATAGCGGTCGATGTCGACGACCTCGATCCGAACGCCTCGACCCTGGACGAGCTGCTCGAGCGCCGCCGTGGCCTCGGGCCCGTAAGGCTGATCTCGTTCCGGGGCGTCGATCTCCGCCAGTCGAATGCGTAGCTGTGATCCACTGATCGTGAGATCGAGGGTATCGCCGTCGATCACCCGCGAGACGACGCCGAAGGCTTCACTCTTCGGCTCGAGAATGAGCGCGTCGGCAAGGCACTCCCCGGCCGCAAAGAGCAGCAGAAAGGCGAAGAAGAGGGCGCGACTCGCCGGGTGGATCGCGATCCGGAGCATGAACGCCAAAGGGTATCCGAGCGCCGCCGCGGATCAATCACGCCGACGGGCGCCTGCGCACAAGAATCATCTGTGGCATCGCCGCGTGGAGGGTCTGCGCGGCTTCGACCAGCCCATCCGCGATGAGCCATAACTGAGCCAGCGAGCCAGCGAGCGGCCCCTCTTCTGCAGCGCTTCTACAGATTCCCCGGCTCGGAGATCGATCCCGCGCCGCCCGACGCATCCAGCCGCGCGTCCTTGCGAAGCTTCGCCAGCTCGATGCTGGCCTGGGAATGTCCCTGGGAGGCCGCCTTCCCGAGCCAGTCCATCGCCTCGTCCCGGGTCAGCGTCTCGCTCAAGCTGCGCGAGTACATCCCACCCAGGTTGTATTGCGAGGGAGCATATCCCTGCTCGGCAGCGCTGGCCCACCAACGCTCGGCCTCCGCAGAATTCTTCGCGACTCCCTGGCCGGTGAGATAGACCGTGCCCAACATATTCTGCGCGCCTGCGTGTCCTTTGGCTGCCGCCTCGCGGTACCAGTGCAGGGCCCGTTCATAATCCTGCCCAACGCCGAACCCCTTCAAGTAGAGGACCGCGAGGTTGTTGCAGCCATCGGCGTCGCCGGCCTCCGCCGCCCGCCGAGACCAGCGCGCGGCTTCACTGTGGCGGGTAGGAACCCCGTCACCCGCGGCATACATATATCCAAGCTGGGCCTGCGCTGGAGCGAACCCCTGCTCTGCCGCAAGTCGATACCAGGTTACGGCTTCCGGGGCATCGCGACCGACTCCATTGCCCTTGTCGTAGACCTCACCGAGGGTGTACTGGGAGAGCGCGTAGCCCTGCCCAGCGGCTTCGCGGTACAGACTCAGGGCCCGGCTCATGTCGGCCTCGACACCGCGCCCTTCTTCATGGGCGCGGCCCAATGCGTGCTTGGCGTTGAGCACTCCCGCATCCGCCGCCTGTTGGAAGAGCACGGCCGCCCGGGTGAGGTCGGGCTCGACCCCCAGGCCGGCGTCGTAGAGCTCACCCAGGTGGAAGCTTGCCGTCGTCTCCCCTTGCTCCATCGCCTGCTCGATGAGCCGACGACCTCCGGCCGGGTCGGAGCTCGAAAACCCTTCCCCCTTCGCCTTCATCGCTCCCAGCAGACTCTGGGCCGGCGCCCAGCCCTGCCCGGCCGCGCGTCCGAGCCACACCACGGCCTGCTCGAGATCGCGCTGTGACGGGGCCGCCAGGGCCAGGATCCTTCCGATTTCGAATTGCGCCTCGGCATCGCCGCGCCGGGCAAGCGAGACGAGGCTCGAATCGACCAACGCTTCGGGCAGATCGAGCTTCGAGTCTGACGGGGAGTAATCGATCTTGTTGCAGCTGGTGAGCGCGCCGATCGAGCACAGCACCAGGACGAGCGCTGGGGTCAGCAAGAGCAGAGAACGCGTGGAGGCCGTGGATGCCATCGGGGGGCTCCCTCCGAATCAGGATGTGGATCTCACTTCGATTTCCCTACGTTTCGGAAGGTCGCTTGTGGGGGTTTAGGCCCACCGTCACACTCAGCCGCCGGTGGGGCCAACGGGTCGGCTCGTCGATCCGGATTCGAGCCCCGCCTTCGGGAGACTCGCGGGGGGGGTTACGCACGCACGCAGCGGCAACCGGGGAGCCGAATTCCGGTGGCAGAGACGCAGGATCGACGCATTCGAGCGGAGCGCGGGAGGTCCTCCCCGCGCGTCAGCGCGGGCTCCCCAGTCCCGCCGCCTCA
>CBDUYG010000344.1:0-4584 GCA_965371385.1 uncultured Myxococcales bacterium
ACGGCGATGAACAAACGGTCGAGCATGGCGCCCAGAGCAATGCTCAGTGAGGGCTCGACGAGGGGAACCTCGTTCCATTGGGAAGCGCCGCGATACGTCTTCCACCCCTCCGAGACGAGGGATCCCAGGTGGATCCCAGGAAGAGTCAGCCGGCTGAGCAGGTCCATCGCTTTCCTCCCGAAGGTACGGGAATGTTAGCGCTGCTCAGCGCCCGAATCGCGTTCGGTTCTCGAGATGAGGCATCTAGCCTCTCGAGGTCGTGCACCCTGCGCGATGCGAGCTGCCCGGGCTGCCCGGGCTGCCCCAGGTCATAGGCGCGTCAGCTGCCTTCTCAGCCAACTCATGGTCGGTCTCTGTCGAGCGCGGAGTAGCATCGCCTCCTTGATCAGGCCATCGACTTCGACCTGAACCCGATCCTTGATGCTCGTCACGACCGACTCGTTGTCCTCCTCTCCCGCGAAGGCCGCCATGTCGATCGGCTCGCCGAAGGATAGATAACATCGCTCGGGACGCGGGAGCATCGTCCAGCCGAGACCACGCGGAACCGGCGGAAATTTTTCGGGTTCCCACCAGTCGGGCAGTAGCCACTCCATGAGTTGGTCGACCCTGGAGCCGACGATGTCGCCGCGATCCAGGGCGATATCCCACACCTCGTCGGGTCCTACGCTGGCAAAGGGAGTGATCGTGTAGCCATGCCGAACGGCAACCTTGACGAAGCCGGTCCGCCCTTCCCACAGCAGCTTGTATAATTCATCCCTCGTCTTGGCACCTTCGCGGGCCCCACCCGGAAATACCATCAAGCTCTCGCCCGCGTCCATCAGGCCATCGCAGACTCGCGGGTCTGCCTGGACCTGACCCATTTCGATCATGAAGTCTTCCATTGCCCCTGCCATCGCGCGACCGTCCGTGAGCAGTCGCGGCAGGGTTCCGGTTTCATTCAGTATCGCCAGCGGAGTCATCGCGCCATCGATACCCCAGATGCAATGATTTCCGACGAAGAGGGTCGGCCGCTGCGGGTCGATGTTTCCGGCCCCGACCAGCTGCAGATCGAAATAGCGGTGCAGCATCTCGTACATCCATCTCTTCTGCCCGCGCAGTCGCTTGTCGATGTTGAGCACGCGGTCGAGATGTTCCTGCACGTCTTCGGGCCCCAGGGTCTCGTGCCCTGGAGCTCCGCTCGGATCCGGCTCGGCATCTAGTGACGGCGCCTTCGTAGCGGCCGGCTTCTCCGCAACGATCTCCGCCGGGACCTCGGCTTCCTCTTCGACGCCGATGCTCGTGGTGGCCTTCCGAGTTCCACTCGTCATGAGTCGCTTCCTGGATTCCGCCCCGCGCTGAAATGACGCCTCATGCAAAAATATAGCGCGAGCCGCCGCGAGCCGGCCGTTGGAAGGGCACGACAATGGATCAGCAATGGGGCCAATTGCCGCACAGCTTTCGGGCCTTCAGCGCCAGTCAGCGCCATGGATCTCCATTTGACGGGATGTCGAACAGTCGCAGGAGATTATACTGGGGACCAATCCTGGAGCGATGGAACGATGCAGCGATTGACCGGCCTCGATGCGAGCCTGCTCTACATGGAGACGCCAACTCTCCACATGCACACGCTGAAGGTCGCGCTCTTCGATCCAGGGAGTGGTGCGCGGGGCTTTTCGCTCGAGGCTGCCAGACGGCAACTCGGCGAGCGACTTCACTACCTGCCGTCGTTTCGCCGACGTCTGGTCGAAGTCCCCTTCGGCTTCCATCACCCGGTATGGATCGAAGATCCCGACTTCGATCTCGAGCGCCACGTTCATGGCGTACGCGTTCCGGCGCCGGGTGGACGACGGGAGGTCGACGCGGCCGTCTCACGAATTGCGGGGCACCCGCTCGACCGCAGTCGACCGCTGTGGGAAATCTGGTTCCTCGAAGAGCTGGAGGATGGCTGCGTCGGAGCCGTAATCAAGATTCACCACGCGCTCGCCGACGGGGTCGCCGCGGCGAATCTGCTCTCGCACGCACTTGGCCCGGCCCCGGACGCCGGCGCGTCATCCCCCTCCCCCGCAGCATGGATGCCCGAGCCCGTGCCGAGCGCGAGCCGTCTGCTTCTCGATGCCCTGATCGACCACGCACGTCAGATCGCGCGGCTTCCCGAGCTCGTGTTTCGCACGCTCCGAAACGTGTGGACCCTCGTCCGCCATCGCCGCAACGCCCCGACCTCGACCCCTTCGCCCGTCCTCGACTCACCGAAGACGCTCTTCAATACCCCGCTGACGCCTCGCCGGATCTTCGCCACGGGCGTCCTGTCGCTCGACGAGCTCAAGACGGTCAAGACCGCCTTCGGGGTGACGTTCAACGATGTCGTCCTCGCCTTGATGGCGGGATCGGTACGCAGTTACCTCGAACGACGCGGCGCCCTGCCGGAGCGCCCCCTGACCGTGGAGGTGCCCATCGCCACCGACTCGGGAACCGGCGAGCCACGCCTGGCGGGCAACCGCCTCTCGAGCCTGGTCGCCTCCCTGTGTACGAATGTGAAGGATCCCGTCGAACGCTTGCGGGCAATTCACGAGGTAATCGGAGCCGCCAAGGAGAGCCACGATCTTCTCGGCTCGAATCTGATGGAGGACTGGCTGCAGTACGTCCCGCCCCGGCCCTTTGCCTGGGTCATGCGAAACTACGCGCAGAAGATCGCCGAACGCTTCTCCCCCGCATTCAGCGTGATCGCTTCGAGCGTACCCGGACCTCGCAAGGAGCTCTACTGGAAGCGCACCCGGCTGATCGACCTCTACTCCGTGGGCCCGATCCTCGAGGGCGTCGGCCTCAACGTAACTATGTGGAGCTACGGCGATCGAGTCTACGTGGCAGCCATCGCCTGTCCCGATCGCCTTCCCGATCTGGATGAGATCATCGATGGGATCCACGCCTCTCTTGCCGACCTCCTCGCTGCGGCAGATCGAGAAGCAGCGTCCCCCCACGCACCGGAGGCCCCGACATGAGCTTCAACCTGGCTGACCTGTTCGAAATCGTGGTCGATACGGATCCAGAACGCGAAGTGCTGGTTGTTGGCGATCGGCGGCTCACGTACGCGCAGCTCGACAAACGTGCCAACCGGCTCGCACATCACCTGCAAGCCTGCGGAGTGGCGCGCGGCCAACACGTCGGCCTCCAGCTCTACAACGGCAGCGAGTATCTCGAGGGGATGCTCGCCGCGTTCAAGATCGGAGCCGTTCCCATCAACGTGAACTACCGCTACGTCGAGGAGGAGCTGCGCTACCTCTTCGACGATGCGGATCTGGTCGCCCTCGTGCTGCACCGCAGCTTCGCATCGCGCGTGGCCTCCGTCTGCGGATCGCTGCCCGGGCTCCAGTCGTTCGTCGTGGTCGACGACGGCAGCGCCGATGCGTGCGAGCTACCGGGCAGCGTGGACTACGAGCAGGCCCTTGCTCGGGTCTCAGCCCTACGCGACTTCGAGCCTCGTACCTCCGATGATATCTACTGTGTCTATACCGGAGGCACAACGGGAATGCCCAAAGGGGTCATGTGGAGACACGAGGACATCTTCTTCGGCGCTCTCGGCGGAGGCGATCCACTTCAGCTCGGCAACGTCATTTCGGAGCCCTCCCAGATGGCGGAGCACCTGCCCGAGACCGGCCTGGTTGCCCTCCCCACGCCGCCCTTCATGCACGCCGCCGCTCACTGGATGGCGCTGCACCAGCTCTTCAGCGGAGGAAAGATCGTCATCCCGGAGACCGCCCGCTTCGAGCCGCCGGCGATCTGGGAGCTCGTCGGGCGCGAGCGCGTCAACCTCCTCGTCGTCGTGGGAGATGCCCTGGCTCGCCCGCTCGCGGACGAGCTCATGGCCCATCCAACTCGCTACGACACGAGCTCTCTCTTCGCCATCGGGTCGGGCGGAGCCATCCTCTCTCCGTCGACCAAGGATCAGCTCAACGAACTCCTGCCCAAGGTTGCGGTCATCGACGCCTTTGGCTCGTCGGAGACCGGAACGCTCGGGCGAGGAAGCAGCATGGCCGGCACCGGGCCCGCCGAAGGGCCACGCTTCAGTGTCAACGACCAGACTGCGGTGCTCGACGAAAACCTCGAGCCCGTCGTGCCCGGCTCGGGCCAGGTCGGAAGCCTGGCTCGAAGCGGTCATATCCCCCTCGGCTACTACAAAGACGCGCGCAAGACCGCCGAAACCTTCGTCACTGCTGGTGGGAAACGCTGGGTGCTGCCGGGCGACATGGCGAGCGTCGACAAAGACGGAACCGTAGTTCTGCTCGGCCGCGGCTCGGTCAGCATCAACACCGGCGGCGAGAAAGTCTACCCCGAGGAGGTGGAAGCGGTTCTCAAGGCCGCACCGGGCGTACTCGATGCGGTTGTGGTCGGGCTGCCCAACTCGCAGTGGGGAGAACGGGTGGTGGCGCTGCTGCAGCCACGATCCGGAGCCGAACTCGAACCCGATGCCGTACGCAACCACTGTCGCTCCCGGATCGCCCGCTTCAAGATCCCCCGCCAGCTGGTCGTGGTCGACGAGATCGTACGCTCTCCGGCGGGAAAGGCCGACTACCGCTGGGCTCGAAAGCGCGCCGCTGAAGCGCTGGCATA
>CBDUYG010000345.1:0-4569 GCA_965371385.1 uncultured Myxococcales bacterium
GGACGCCGACGCCTGCATGGCGGCCTTCGAGCGGCACAACGAGGAGGTGCGGAGCGGCGGTCTCGGGCCGCGTCTCCTCGAGTGGTCGCCCGGCGACGGCTGGGAGCCTCTCTGCCGCGCGCTCGACCGACCCGTTCCCGACGAGCCTTTCCCCCACGCGAACTCGACCGAGGATTTCAACGCGCGCATGCCTCTGCCCGACTGACATCCCTCCCCAACGGGCTGGTGCCCCTCACGAGCTCGACCGACGAGTTCGACCCGAAGCGCTCGCCGACGACCTGGAATCCCGTCCTCCCTGCCCGCGCGCCCCTCCTCGTCAACGGAAAGCGCGATTCACCGCGAGACCGCCTCGCGCCGGCAGCTCGGGGCCTCCCCGCGGCAGCAAAAGCGCAGACGGGCGGCACCCGGGTCCCGGGCCTCTTGTCCATAACCCCCCGAAAGGAGTAAGCTATTCCCTCGCTGAGGAGCGCCCTGCATGTCCCGCGTGATCGTCATCATCCCCACCTACAACGAGGCGGAGAACCTCCCTCTGATCGTTCCCGAGGTCCTCGACCAGGACCCTCGCGTCGAAGTGCTCGTCGTTGATGACAATTCGCCGGATGGAACCGGAAAGCTGGCGGATGAACTGAAGGACCAGACGGGCCGCGTGCACGTGTTGCACCGGCCCGTAAAGCAGGGCCTGGGGGCCGCGTATCGCGCCGGTCTGGCCGAGGCGCTCGAGCTGGGGGCCGACTACGTGATCCAGATGGACGCGGACTTCTCCCATCCTCCTTCGACGATTCCCGAGATGCTGCGCGAGATCGAAGATCACGACATCGTGATGGGCTCGCGCTACGTGGACGGCATCACCGTGGTGAACTGGCCGATCGAGCGCATCCTCATCAGCTACTTCGGCAACGTCTACGCCCGCACGGTCACCGGTCTCGGGATCTCGGACGCGACCGGAGGGTTTCGCTGCATCCGCCGCGAGCTCCTCGAGCGAATCGGCTTCGAGCGTATCCGCTCGGACGGCTATGCGTTCCAGATCGAGATGAACTTCCGCTTCGAGAGGTGCGGAGCCCGGATCAAGGAGCTCCCCTTCTTCTTCGTCGACCGGACCCGCGGCACGTCGAAGCTCAGTCTGGGAATCGCAGCGGAGGCGCTCTGGATCTGCTGGTGGCTGCGCCTCGCTGGTTTACTCGGGCGCATTTGAGCCGTGATGAGTTCTCCCTGCCGCGTACTCGTGCTCAACGAGCGCGACCCGCATCACCCCAAGGCCGGAGGCGCTGAGATCCACGTCAGCGAGATCTTCCGGCGTCTGGCCGAGCGGGGCCATGACGTCACCCTCGCCTCCTCGAGCTTCCCCGGCTGCAAGCCGATCGAGATGATCCAGGGCATGAAGACGCGACGGCTGGGGAGGCTGCCAACCTATTATCCACGCGCCGCCTGGACATGCTGGAGCGAGACCCGGAGCGGCGACTTCGATGTCGTGGTCGAGTGCCTCAACAAGGTTCCCTTCTACTCGCCGCTCTACTCGGCGGCGCCGGTTCTGGCGCTCTGCCACCACCTCTTCGGAGAGGTGGCCTTCCAGCAGGTACCCTGGCCGGTCGCCGCCACCGTCTGGACCACCGAGCTCGCGATTCCATCCATCTACAAGAAGCAGCTCTTCATCGCGATCTCCGAGAGCAGCGCGGCGGATCTGATCAAGCGGGGGATTCCCGCGTCCAGGGTGCGTGTCAGTCACTGCGGGATCGATCATCCCAGGGACGCGCCGGACACGAAGAATCCGCGCCCGCTTCGTGTTGCCTATCTGGGTCGGCTCGAGGCCTACAAGCACGTGGACGTGATGCTGCGCGCCGTCGCGAAGCTGAGCGACCGCTTCCCGCACGTCGAGGTGCTGGTGATCGGGCGCGGGAGTGAGCGCGAGCGATTGGAAGCACTCGCGCGGGAGCTGGGGCTGAGCGACCGCACGCGCTTCACGGGCTTCGTGAGTAACGAGGAGCGCGACGCTCTGCTGGCGGAGACGCGCGTCTGCGTCTGCCCATCCGAGAAGGAGGGCTGGGGCCTCACCGTGATCGAATCCAATGCCCTCGGCACCCCCGTGGTCGCGACCCGCGCCGACGGCCTGCGGGACTCGGTGCGCGACGGCGAGACAGGCTTTCTCGTCACGAGCCTCGATGTCGATGGATTCGCGCAGCGAATCGGGCAGCTGCTCGCGGACGACGGGCTCGCGATCCAGATGTCCGCGGCGGCCCTCGAGTGGTCGCTGACCTTCGATTGGGAGCTGGCGGCCGACGAGATGGCCCTGGCGCTCGAGGATGCTCGATGCGGACGTTGACCTCGGGCGCTGCGGCGCGCACCTTCCGGGTCACCGCATGAACTCTCACGCCCAGGAAACGAAGCATTCGCGCTGGACCCTCAAGCACTTCCTGCGGGTCGCGATTCCAGTCGCGGTCACCGTCGTCGCGATCTACTTCATCGTGCGGGATCTGGAGTTCGGCGACATCGGCTCCCACTTGAATGCCCGCTCGATCGGGATCTTCGTTCCGGCGCTGCTCGCCTATGGATTCGTGAGCCTGGTGCTCGAGGGCCTCTCGCTGAAGCGGCCGATGCATGGCACCCGGCAGGACTTCACCTTCATCACCGCGGCGCGCCTCAAGGCCGCGAGCTATCTGGTCGGAATCGTCCACATCGCCGCCGGCGCCGGAACTCTCGCGTATCTGCTGCGCAAGCAGGCGGGGGTCAGCCTCAGCTACGCCATGGGGGTGGTGATGCTGATGATGATGTTCGATCTCGGGATCGTTCTCTCCCTGGTCGTGGTCGGCTGGACGATGGCCTCGGCCTCGACGCTGGGACTCCAGATCGGGCTCGTCCCGGTCATCATCGCGCTGATGATCGGCGGCTTCGCGCTCCTGCGAGCCTCCTTCTCCCTCGGTCCCCTCGACCGCATCCGGGGACTCGATCTCTTTCTGGCAGCGCGCACGATCCCGGCTCGTGAGCTCGTCGAGCTCGCGCTGCTGCGCTTCTGCTTCGTGATGAGCATGACGCTCTTCGGCTGGGCGGCGCTCACAAGCTTTGGAATTTCGCTCAGCTTCCCCGAGCTGCTCTTCAACTTCTCCCTCGTGCTGCTCGCCGGAGTGCTCCCCGCAGTCGCGGGAGTGGGGCCCAGCCAGCTCGCGATGGTGGATCTCTTTGCCGAGTACGGAAGCCGCGAGGCGGCGGCAGCCTGCGCGCTCGTCTTCACCATCGGCATGATCAGCATGCGGGCCCTGATCGGCCTCGCCTTCGCGGGTGAGTTCAGCAAGGAAGCCTTCGAAGCGGCGCGCGAAGCCGACGCGATCGCCGATGGGGAGGCACAGGGAGATTCACCCGGTGAGAATCGTGGAGAGGCAGGAGGCGAGGCATGAGTCGGGTGGCCTTCACGGGCGAGCGCCTCCACGCGGGCAGCTCCCTCTTCGGCGTCGATCTCTTTCGCCACCGGGCGCCCTACGTCCACGCGCTCGAGCTCGCGGGCAGCGGGCGCATTCTCGACCTCGGCTGCGGCTCCGGCTACGGCACGGCAGAGCTCGCCGACTCCCTGACCCGCATCGTTGGCCTCGATCGCATCCCGCCGGATGACCAGAATCGGCGCGACAACATCGACTGGGTGCGGGCAGATCTGCGAGGCAACCCCCTCGCCTCCGGCACCTTCGATCTGATCCTCAGCTTCCAGGTGATCGAGCACCTCGACGACCCGGGCATCTACCTCGAATCCATCCAGCGGCTTCTCGCTCCCGGAGGCGAGGCCCTGATCACGACCCCCAATCTGCTCACCTCGGACAAGATCAATCCATTTCATGTTCACGAGTACGAAGCCGAGGAGCTGCGAGCCCGCCTCGCTCCCTACTTCGACGAGGTGAAGATGATGGGAATCGGGCTGTCGCCGAAGGTGACCCCCTACTTCGACGCCCGGCTCGAGCGCATCGAGAAGATCATGCGCATCGACCCCCTCGGTCTCCACAAGCTCCTGCCCGCGAGCCTGGTCACATGGCTCTTTGCGAAGGGGGCACTGCTCGTACGGCGGGGCATCCAGGAGAGCGACGAGGGGATGCCGGAGGCCAGCCTGGAAGATTTCCCGATCGGAGCGGCCGATCCCCGCGACATCGACCTGCTCGCCATCTGCCGCAAAGCCGGTTGATGAGGGGTCGCAGCGAGCGAGGGGAGAAGGACGCCGCCGCAGAGGCGCGTGCTCACGCAGACGGAGACGTTCGGGCTCCGGCGGTCCTCAACGAATCGCAAGGGCGTGCAGCACCGGTTTCTCGGGCGTCCCGCTCACCAGATAGACAGCCAGCGACTTCGTCTCCCCGCCGGATTCGAGCATCGCCGAGACGATCCGCTCGGGCTTGATGGGGAACCCCGTCTTCTTCCTCAGGGCGTTGCGGCCATCGGTAATCGCAGGGACGATCGCTTCGATCATGCCGTCGACCACGACCGCGACGTAGAGCAGAGCATCCTCCCGCGGCGCCGGATTCAGCTCCAGGATGGCGTGCAGACGATGGGGCACCGGCTCGACGCGAACCCCATCGCTGAGCCGTAGCGCGCCTCCCCCCG
>CBDUYG010000346.1:0-4558 GCA_965371385.1 uncultured Myxococcales bacterium
TCCCCGACAACCTGCTCTTCGAGACGGACTTTCCCCACCCGACCTCGATGTCACCGGGTCCGCAGAGCGTAGCCGTGCGCCCGCGCGAGTATGCGGAGAAGACCCTCGCCGGCCTGCCCGAGGATCTGGTCCGCAGGGTCCTCCAGGACAATGCGTCGCGGGTCTATCGGCTGGATTGAACGCAAGGAGCCACCCCTCCTCAGCGAGCTGAGTGTTCAAAGGGAATCCCCCCCCTCCCCGTGGGAATGCGTCAACTCAGCCACAAAGAACCCATCGCATGCTCCCATTCTACGGGCATCATTGCGCAAGACGCTCTAGCTTTTGCCTGACCGCAGCGAGCAGCGAGACAAATCGTCCCGATGGAATGGTTGGAATCGTTTAGTTGGAATCGTTGGAATAGTTGATCAGGAGATTTCGACAGGGTGTCTCTTCGTTCCATCCTCGAGAAGGTCACGAAGCCCAGCAGCCATTACGCGCTGGGCACGCTCGTCCTTGTAGGCGTCCTCGTCGGGGCCATCGGCGTCATCGGCTTCGACTTTTCGATGGCGGCGACCAGCACCGACGAGTTCTGCCTCTCTTGCCACGAGCTCGCCGACAACGCAGGCAAGGAGTTCGAGGGCACCTCGCACCACACCAACTCGAGCGGCTTTCGCGCTACATGCAATGACTGCCATCTCGCGAAGGAGTTCGGCCCCAAGATGGTGAGGAAGATGCGGGCCATCGGCGAGATCTACCACCACCTCAAGGGCACCATCGACACGCCGGAGAAGTACGACGAGCACCGGATGTGGATGGCGACCAAGACGTGGGCGTACATGAACGAGAACGACTCGCGCGAGTGCCGCAACTGCCACGAGCAAGCCTCGTGGGACCTCGAGCTTCAGAGCGAGAAGGCGCGGCAATACCACTCGGGCGCGCTCGCCAAGGGCAAGACCTGCATCGATTGCCACAAGGGACTCGCCCACAAGCTCCCCCCCGACATTCGCGAAGACGAGCAGATCGAGGGAATGGACTTCTGATCGCTCGGGCCGAGAACGACGAAGAAGCGACGACCTCACAGCCAGGCGGGAGGCGAAACCGGATGACACGAGGCACCCTGATTCGAAGCCATACGTGGCTCCTCGCGATCACGATCACCATCTCGAGTCTCGCGCCTGCGGCCGCGAACGCGAAGCCCGAGTACTCCGAGGAGGGTGCAAAGGCCTGCATCGACTGTCATGAAACCGAGTATGTGATGGGCATCCTCGACACCGCGCATGCGAAGGCCTCCGACCCGAACACGCCGGCCGCGCAGAAGGAGTGCCAGAGCTGCCACGGTCCGAGCGCAACGCACATGCAGTTCCCGATGCAAGTCGCGAATCTGCATTTCGGCAAGGGATCGGAGACTGCACCCGAGGTGCAGAATCAGATGTGCCTCGAGTGCCATGCCGATGGAGAGCGGGAAGATTGGAGCGGGAGCGCGCACGGCTTCGAGAAGGTGGTGTGCAGCACCTGCCACAGCATGCACGATCCCGGCAAGGTCGTCCCCTCCAAGGTGACGGTCAACGGCGGCTGCGCCAGCGAGGAATGCCATGGGAGCCTGATGGGAACCTCCACCGCAGCCGACTTCAGCCACTCGGTCGGACACGACCTCGGGGATCAGGGTGAGCTCATCTGCACGAGCTGCCACAACCCCCACGGCCCGCTGAGCTCCACTCGTTGTCTCGAGTGCCACCCCCAGACCCCCGAGATACTCGCCAAGGAGTCCGAGAAGGCCCGACGATTCCACGAGGTAGCCGAGCGGAAGGGGACCGATTGCATCCGCTGCCACAAGGGCATCGCCCACCCGATTCCGCCGCTGGTCCTGCAGCAGAGCGAAGAAGCGATGAGACGTCTCAGCGAGGAGTGATCCCGCGCCCCGTCAGGCTCTCGATCATTCCGAGCGCGCGAAGAAATCACTCGTCAAGGTGACGCCCAGGGTCACCGTGTGCTGGTGGGTCGATCGATCGAAGGGTGCCACCACGCTCGCGACGCTCGCGACCCCGGGCGCGCGATCCTTGTAGTGCTGGTATCGGTAACCGGCGAGGATCTTGAGCCCCTGCCTCACCCACTGTCCGATCTCGAAGTCGATCACGTGGGTATCCGAGTCGATGATGCGATTGGCCGCGGCGAGGTCCAGGGCGACCGAGCTGTCCGAGCCGGCATAATGGGCCTGCGCCCGGGTGAACGCGTAGCTGAGCCCCGCGTCCGTCTGCTCCAGAAGCTGGAGACGGGAGCCCAGGATGAAGCTCATCTGCTCGTTCTCGAAGCGGCTGAGGCCGTCGTTCGTGAAGTCGATGGGGACGCCGTCCTGCCAGTAGCGAGGCAGATTCGAAAGATCGAGGCTGGTGTCCTGATCATTCTTTCCGTAGAAATACGAGGCGAATAGATTGAGGCGATCGATCGGCGAAACGCTCGCGGTCACCCCCGCGACGACATTCGAGCTCTCGTAGGATCTCGGCAGGACCGGACCCGTCGGATTCGGGCCCAATCCCGAGACCATCGTGAACTCTTCGTTGTCTCCCTGCCCCCCCCGGACGTAGGCCGAGAGCATCAGGGATCGGGGCAGCAGGAAGACGTAGGAGGCGCGGAACTCGCCGTAGATGTTGTTGTCGAGCTCCGTCGCGTAGCCGGTCTCGGGAGCCCAGCGATAACCGAGCTCGGCGTCGACACGGAACCTGCGCAGGGGGCGAGCCGCGAGGCGACCGTAGAGCGTGACGATTCGGGAGTCGCGTTCGATCTGGGCATTCACGGGCAGGATACGGAGGCCGCCGGGCTGTGCATAATCGAGATCTCGTAGAACATCTTCGTAGCGCACGCCGAGCGCGACCCGGCTCCTGCGCGGCAATCGGAGCTCGCCCTCGCCGCCGACCAGGAACCGCCGCCAGTGATTCAGGAAGGGATCGATCTGCGTTCCGTTGGCGTCATTGAAGAGGGGCGTGTCGCGCTCGATATTGTTGTCCCGCTGGTCGAACTTCGCAAACCCGTTGAAGGACACGTTGCGGAACGGGCGCACGTCGAAGGCCAGGTTGGCCGAGTAGCTGCGAATGCGGTTGTCCTCGAGCCCGGCCGAGCGCTGATCGGGCGTGAACTCGGCCACCTGCTCGAGCTGGCTGATCTGGAAGCCACCTTCGATGACGGCCGTCTCGCCGAGCCGGCTGTTGAATCGGATCGTCGCGGTGGTGCGATTGGTATTCGGCGTGAAGTCGATCGTGCGTGAGCTCTCCGGGGGCGGGTAGCCGAGATCGCCGTCGGTGATGATCGGTGAGTGGAAGCGCAGCCTTTCGTGGTCGAAGTCGGCGGTCAACGTGAAGAGGCCTCCGGGAGCCACCAATAATCCGCCGCCGACGTCCGAGACGGAGCGGTCCCAATCCTCGGGAAGCCCGATCCATTCATTCGAGGGCGCCCGGTGGATGCGAAGCTGGCGCGTGCCGTCGCGGGAGTCGTAGCCGCCGCGCAGGGAGAGCTCGGGGGCGAACCAGCTGCCCCGGGCTTCGGGAGCATCGAACGCCTCGTAGGGCCGCACCCGGGTCTCGGCCTGGAAGCCCGTCCGGTCGCGATAGAAGCGATCATCGGAATTCGTGAGATCATCGAAGAGGAGGCCCGGTCCCTCCGTATTGGGAAAGAGGCGAAGCTGCTCGGTCCGGATCCGTCGATAGAATATATCGACGTCGATTCCCGGCAGACGCGTCAGGGCGTCGATCCTCTGATTGAAGAAGGGCTGGTCGACCTGGGATCCCGAGACACCGAGGTTCGAGGTCGGGCTCTCGAGCCGCGCCTGGAAGATCGGCGTGTCGTCCGACTGGAAGAGGTCGAAGTCGCCCTCGCGAATGCCGAGCTCGAAGGGGAAGGAGCTGCTCTTGTTGGGCGTGAACTCGTACTGGTCGAACCAGCCGCCGACGTCGTCGTCATCCACGGGCGGGGGAATGTTCTTGTACTGGCCGATGAAGGTCGCCGCCCACCTCGACCAGCGGCCCGACTCGTCATCCTGCGAGGCTCCGGATTCAGCACCCGCTCCCGAGGGCCAGCCGATCATCAGCAGCGCGAGCCCCAGCGCGGGCCCCAGGGTGGAGAGGCGAGTCATGACGCGCGATCACCTCCTCAGGTGCGGATCCGTATAGGAGCCGTGGACCGAATTGTGGCAGTCCGTGCAGCCCGTCGTAAGGGCGTATGGATCATGGGCCGCTCCCGCGATCGGCAGCGTGTGGCAGGAGATGCACGCCGCCGGCTGACTCGCTTCGAGCAGGAAGTCGGCGCTGGCGCCGTGAGGAGTGTGGCAATAGCCGCAATCTTCGGTGACCGGCGGGTGCTCGTAGATCCAGGGTCCGGCGACCTCCTGATGGCAGTCGGTGCAGACCCGAGTGAGGGCCCCAAGTGTCTCCCTGCGATTCTCGTGGGCGCCATGGCAGTCGGTACACGCAAGCATCCCTTCGCCCATCGGGTGATGCGAGGGAAGATCGAACTGAGCCGACACCTCGGGATGACAGCTCGCGCACATGCGGGTGACGTCACCCGCATGCCGAAGCGCGATCCCCTGCAC
>CBDUYG010000347.1:0-4555 GCA_965371385.1 uncultured Myxococcales bacterium
ACCCCGTTGACAACCCCCCCCATCCCGCGAATACTCCGCCGGTCTCGCCCCTTCCTTCCGGAGCGGGACCTCGAGGCCGCATCCAGGGGCGCAGCGGGCCGGACTGCCTCGCGCGCCACCACCGGGGTCAATTCCCCTCATGGATGCGGCTCGTCCTGATCGCCGATCATCGATCGAACACTGGAGAACTCGGGAATGAACGAAGCTTCTCGCACTCAAGGCTGGGCCATCTGCATTGGCGCCGGGGTGCTGGGTCTACTCTTTCTGATCGGGATCCTGAACGGCAGCTACCTCGCCCTCGCACTTCCTGTGGCGGTTCTCACGTTCTTCGTGCTCGGGCTCACGGCCTGGGTGGGATATACGATCGCCACGATCCAGGTCCAGGCCGATCCGGCCCCGGATGCCAACGAAGAGCCGAGCTCGAACGAAGCCTGATCGCGCAGGTGGAAGGCGAGCCCCGCGGCCCCGAGCCCCGCGATCCTTCTTCCCTGCCGCGCGCGTGAGTGCCTGGCGAGAGTTCTGCGAAAGGTACGGAGTCAACGCATGAAGATCGCTCTATTCACCTACCGCGGGAACATGTTCTGCGGCGGTCAGGGGATCTACGCCGCCTATCTGGCAAGCGAGTGGAAGAAGGCCGGGCACGATGTGCACGTCTTCGCGGGACCGCCCTACCCCGAGCTCGACGAAGGCATCCCGCTGCACGAGATCCATAACGACAACGTCTTCGCCCAGGATCACCCGGACTTCTTCGATCCCGAGCGCCCCTTCTCCCTGTTGCGGCCCCTGAGCCTGTGGGAGCTGGGCGTGTCGCGATTCGGCGTCTTCCCCGAGATGCAGACCTTCGGCTTCCGCATGATGATGCGCTGGAAGAAGTTCCAGCAGGAGCATCGGTTCGACGTGGTCTTCGACAACCAGACGCTGAGCTGGGGCTTGCTGGCGATCCAGGCGATGGGGGTGCCGGTCGTCTCCGTGATCCACCATCCGCTGCACATCGATCGCGAAGCGGATTTCACGATCGATCCGCGCCTGGTGAAGAAGATCAAGCGAACGCTCTACTTCCCGCTCTTCATGCAGGAGCAGGTGGCGCCGCGCCTCGCGCGCATCGTCACGGTGAGCGAGGCATCGCGCAAGGAGATCGAGCGCTATTTCAAGATTCCGGAGAAGCTCGTGCCCGTGGTCTACAACGGCACCGATGCCGACATCTTCCACCCCTCCCCGGACGTCGAGAAGGAGGCGGATCTTCTCTTTGTCGGGCGTACCGAGGATCGCAAGAAGGGCATCGGCACGATGATCGAGGCTCTCTCCCTGCTGCCCGACCACGTCACCCTCAAGATCATCGATGGGCGCATCCCCGACGATGGCCTGGTGCCGCGCCTCGTCCGCAAGTACGGGCTCGAGGATCGCGTCATCATCGTCAAGGAGATGCTCGAGCGCGATGAGCTGGTGCGGCAGTACTCCACCGGGCGCGTGGCGATCGTGCCCTCCTTCTTCGAGGGCTTCGGGTTCCCGGCCAGCGAGGCGATGGCCTGTGGTCTGCCCGTGATCGCGAACGCCGCGGGCGCGCTGCCCGAGGTGGTGGGAACCGATGGTCGCAGCGGCCACCTGGTGCCCACGCGCGATTCGCGCGCGATGGCGGATGCCGCGTGGGACATCCTCTCCCAGCCCGGGAAGGCCGAGCGAATGGGACGAGCCGCCCGGCGACGCGTCGAAACCGTCTTCCGCTGGGACGACGCGGCCGCGCGCCTCGTCGACGTCTTCGAGGAGACGATCCGTGCTGCTCACAGTCGATCTCGAGCGGCTTGACGTCCGCGAGGGCGATCTCGTCCTCGACGCGGGATGCGGTGAGGGCCGCCACTGCTTCGGCATGCTGAGCCGGGGCGCGCGTGTGGTCGGCTTCGACCTCGACTTCGACTCGATGCGCGACGCCTCGAAACGCCTGCGCAAGGAGGCGGCCGAGGCCGGAAGCCTGGGTGAGATGGCCAAGGGCAACATCTTCCGGTTGCCCTTCGCCGACGAGACCTACGATCGCGTGATCTGCTCCGAGGTGATGGAGCACGTACACGATTACAAGGGCGCGGCGAAGGAGCTCGCCCGGGTGACGAAGCCGGGCGGCAAGCTCGCGATCACGATCCCCACCAGGACGAGCGAGAACTTCTACCTGCGCCTGGGAGACGAGTACTTCGAAAGCCCCGGCGGACACATCCGCATCTTCTCGCCCAGGCAGCTCGCCGAAGGGCTCGCCTCCGCGGGCCTCACCACCCACGGCGTCGGCTTCGCTCACGGCCTCCACACGCCCTACTGGGTGCTTCGCTCCATCATGCACCTGCCCGACGCGGATGAGAGCGCCCTGGTGCGCGCCTACCGCCTCTTCCTCATCCAGGCGACGGGCTCGCCCTTCATGGCCCAGCTCGAGAAGTGGCTCAACTTCGTCTGCCCGAAGAGCCTCATTCTATATGCCGAGAAGCCGGAGAAGCTGGCGCGCGCCGCCGGCACCGCCTGAGGATGAGGCCCGAGCGCACACGCATCGGCTTCGTCGCCTATCGCGGCAACATGAATTGCGGAGGTCAGGGGGTCTACCTCTGGTTCCTCGCCCGGGAGCTCGCGAGGCTGGGCTTCGAGATCGATGTCTTCGTCGGCCCGCCCTACCCCGACCCGATGCCCTTCGCGCGCGAGGTGCACCGGCTGCCGAACCAGGAGTTCTGGGGCAAGTGGTTCGGCCGGGACTACGCGGGGATGCTGCCCGCCGATCAGCCCCTGCGGATCTTCCATCCCCTCAACCTCTACGAGCTGGCTGCGAGCCGTCTGGGATTCCTGCCGGAGCCCTTCGCCTTCAGCATGCGGGCCTTCGGAGCGCTCAGCGCGGGGATTCGCCGCGGCGCCCGCTGGGATCTGATCCACGACGTCCAGTGCCTCGGCTACGGTCTCCTGGGGATGCGGGCGCTCGGACTGCCGGTGGTGACGACCGTCCACCACCCGCTCACGGTCGATCGCCGGGCCTCGTTCATTCGCGACAACGACATCACCGAGGCGATCGGAACGATGCAGTTCTATCCGATCGGGATGCAGTCCTTCGTGGCCCGGCGCGTCGAGCGGGTCCTGACCTCGTCGGAGTGCAGCGCGCGCCAGATCGCCGACGACTTCGGCGTAGCGCCGCGCAAGATCGTGAACGTCTGGAACGGCCTCGATACCGAGCTCTTCAGCCCCGATCCGGAGATCCCCAAGAGCCCCACCGAGCTGCTCTGCGTCGGCCGGGCATCGGATCCCAACAAGGGTATCAGGACCCTGATCGAGGCCCTCGCCCGGACCGCCGCACCGATCCACCTCACGCTGATCGACAACGATCATCCGGGCAATGAAGTATTCAAGTGGGCACGCGAGGCGGGCGTCGCGGATCGGCTGGTGGTGACGGGACGGGTGCCGAGCGAGGAGCTCGTTCGTCTCTATCGGCGCGCCGCCCTGGTGGTGGTCCCTTCGCGCCACGAAGGATTCGGACTTCCCGCCGTGGAAGCGCTGGCTTGCGGAACCCCCGTCGTGGCCTGCGCAGCCGGCGCCCTGCGTGAGGTGATGGAGATCGCGGGGGGAGGCCGCGTGGTCCCGATCGACGACCCCGAAGCGCTGGCCCAGGCGATCACGTCGCTGATGGATCAGCCCGAAGAGCGAGCCGCGCTGGCCGAGAAGGGACGCAGGCAGGTAGAAGAGACATTTTCGTGGAGGCAGATTGCGGCGCGAACTGCGGAGGTCTACGCCGAAGTCCTGGACGAGCGCCGCGGGCGCCCGATCACCACGATCACATCTGCCAGCACCGGGGCCAGGCGCGCGCAGTAGTCGAGCCCCTGGAGCCAGCCCATCGCCAGCGGACGCGGCACGGCGTCGAGCAGGTTCGCCCAGCCCGGAGTTCCCCAGCCGATCGAGAGCCCCCGGAACTCTTCGATCGCGAGATGACGCGAACACTGCTCGCGGATCAGGTCGACCTCGTAGCGGGTGAAGTGATCGCTCGGAGCGTCGTAGCCCCTGCGCTCGCGCATCACGGGCCAGTTCAGGATGTCCTGGCGGAAGTCATCGATCGCGCGCCCGACCCTGCACGAGAGGGATTCGAAGTTCGCGATGGCGACGACGACATGGCCGTCGAGGGAGGTCACCCGGGCCATCTCCGCGATGGCTTCTTCGGGACGGTCGAAGTGGTCGAGGGCTCCCTTGCAGATGCAGGCGTCGAAGCTGCCCGTCGCAAAGGGAAGATCGTCGGACCAGCACTGCACCCACTCGGGCATCCGCACCTTCTTCTCGGCGGCGAAGAGCCGGGACATCCCGATCATGCGCTGGGAGGGCTCGGCCCCGACGGCGTCTGCGCCGCGCTCCGAGAGGGCGATCGTGTCCTGCCCCACCCCGCTCGCCACATCCAGGATCCGGCGCCCCGGCCCGGGCCGCGCACCTTCGATCGTGAGCCGGGTCATGTGCTCGAAGAGGTACTCGCTGTCCAGCGACATTCCGGTCGGGATCACATCGCTCATGTCTCGGTCGAGATCGACGACTCGCATGGCGCGCACCTTAGCCCGCC
>CBDUYG010000348.1:0-4543 GCA_965371385.1 uncultured Myxococcales bacterium
TTCCGCGTCAGCTCAGCCTGTGGAGGAAGCTGCCGATGGCGAGGAACCTCCCCTGGAACCGCTCCGGAATCCGCTGCCAATCGACCTCATCCGAGACGATTCCTTCGCGTTTCAGGGATTCCAGGGCCTGTTGTCCTGCGGCCGTATTGCTCAGCAGATCGGTTCGCGCGCGCGAGGCGCTCGGCCCACTCGTCAGAGTGCGATTCAAGAACACCTGGCCGAGCTTGACCGTGAGCGCTCTGGACTCATGCCGAAAGAAGCCCCATGAATCCGCCAGGAGATTGGACCACTCCGAAGAAGCAGTGACTCCGTTCGTCGTCATGATCCGGGAGGCTTCCGGATGCGCGCGCGTGATCAGCTCCCGGTGCAGGCGGGAATAGAACCGCTTCATTCGCTTCTCGTGAAAACCGAGTTGCGTGCAGTCTACTTCACAGAGCGGATTCAAGATGTAGCAGCCGTTCAGCTCGGTGGACGTGTAGATTCTCGAGCTCCAGGATTGGATTCGCTCCCGAAAGTAGATGTTGTCGGCGGTCTGTGTGTTGTACTCCAGCTTGTATCGAGACAGCGTGCCCAGCCATTCCTCTCTGACTTCGTCGCTGATCGCCGCATAGCCCTCCCCCAGGATCGCCGTCGGAAGCCTCTCCAGCTCGATCCGCAGACGTGCCAGCTTTTGCACGGAGTGCTGTTTCTTTCGGTAGAAGGGAAAGTCCTGTCGCCAGAAGAAGTCCTTGTACAGCTCCCCGCCGACTCCCTTCACCGCGACATCGACGCCTCTGGCTCTTCGTTCTTCCTGCAGCTGCAAGAGTCGGTGGAGGCTGAAGACGTCACCCCCGAGGTAGTCGATGCGCTCGCACAGTTCGTCGAGGTCGTCACCGAGGCTGCGATCGTCATACACCGTAAAGTGATAAGGTCGACCGAGAGCGTTGGCCACCTCTTCGCCCAGAACCTGATCTTCCTGGCCGAGGGTGCCGGAGAGCGCGAGCTCGAAATCCACATCGTGGTGATGCAAGAGGACGGCAATCAACCTCGAATCGAATCCGCCGGTAATGTCGACGCTGACCCTGCTCTCCGCCAGAGCCTCCCCGAGCCCCTTCGTGGCCGAGAACATGTCGGAATGAACGGGGGGATCGGTGATGAGAGGGGCGCCCTTGGGCTCGACGGACAGGCGTCCGGGCTGAATCGTCACGAGTTCGTCGAACGAGATCCTCTTGATCTCCTCGCTGAAGGTGTCCCCGAAGTAGACGTTCCCCACCTGCAAGAGGCTGAGCATCGCCGCGCGGCTCAGGTCGGACACGGACAAGCCCATCCCCTGAAACAATCGCACGAAGGACGCGGCCACTGCGGTATCCGACCGATAGGCCGAATAGGCGCCGCTATTGTCGACGAACGCGTAGGTCGTGTTCCGTGCCGGCATCTTCACCAGCATGAAGAAACAGCCCTTCAGGGCAAGAATGGATTCCTTCAGGTCTCCGTTCTGCGTCAGGTCGTCGACCAGCTTCTCCACGGTCGGAATCTGAGCCAGTGACGCATCCGTATAGACGAAGCCGTCCCAGTAGATTTCAATGCCGTGTCGCTGAACCGCGAGCGGAGTCTCGTAGCTCTCTCCATCGATTCCGGCCGTCAAGTGGAAGTCAGGTCGCATTTCATTCCTGGTCTGGGCCAGCGCCCGGTAGGTCGGATGCCCGGGCGGATGCCCGGGAACTCTGAATTCGTGACCAACACCGCTCGACGGAGCGATATCGTCTCGATCGCGAGTCCATGTGACTCGCTACGGGGCAAACTACCAGCTTCCCCGTCATCCTGTAAAGAATTGGATTCATCGAATTCCACGACCGCGTCCTGGTCGATCGCAGCGCTCGTCGAACGCACACGCGAGTCGGGCCGAAGACGAATCGCGTTGGGCAGCTGTCCCGTTGGGCAACCCTGGCATTCGATGGACATTCGAGGGAATCCGGAAAGCCGGATGGCGAGCCTCGCTGACGATGCCCGGACGGGATCCGGCGCATCGAGAGCCGCTCAGGTCGACCTTCCGGCCAACCGATCCATGTCATTCGGGAACAACGTCCGGTCGTCCCTGGAGCCCCATGTCGATCCGAACACGACTCCTCGTCCTTCTGCTGGCCCTCGCGCTTCTGCCGATGGCGCTGCTCGGCGGCTATACCCTCCGCTCCCTCGATGCGCTCGGGGAGCGGGTCGGTGAGGAGGCTCGCGAGGCGCTGCTGGACGGCGAGCTCGCCCGTCTGCGGACCAAGGTTGCGGATGCGGTCGTGATCTACGGCCGACAAACCGAGGCCCTCGAGCATCTCCTCGGCGATCAGGCGATCTCGGCCGAGGCCGCGCTCGCAGCCCCTGGCGGCACCCGCGCTCTGCACTACGCAAGCGAGTTCGACGCGGGTCGGGTCCCGACGGCTCGCAGTGCGGTCCACCGACGGCTCGTGGAGGACGGCGAACCGGAGCCGATGAAGGTCAGCTTCGACAGCGTCGTCCTGCACGTCGCCCCGGGTGTCTCCCGAGACGCCGTCGCGACGCAGGCGAGCCAACTCGCAGAGCTTGCGCCGGCCTACGCCCGGCTCTCGAAGCAGGGCGAGCTGGGTGGGCTGTGGCACTACACGAGCCTGGCGAGCGGCCTTCACAGCGCCTACCCGGGACACGGTGGCTACCCCGAGGCGTTCGATCCGCGCATTCGGCCCTGGTACAAGGAGGCTCTCGAAAAAGAGGGTCCGATCTGGTCCCTGCCCTTCGTCGACGTCGCAACGAGATCGATCGTGAGCAGCGTGGCCCAGGCGATTCGCGGACCCCGGGGCGAGATCGTGGGTGTGACGGGCATCGATGTCTCGGTGCCGCGCATCTTCCACGGATTCTCGGCGGAGATCGACGGTTGGCGCGAGGCGGGCGAAGCGATGATCGTCCGCCTCTACGATGACGGCCGTCTCGAAGTGCGCGGCCACGAGCGACCCGGGACCCGGCCGCAGACCTGGTCGGCCGAGCTTCGACAGGATCGTTTGAGCGATCCCGAGGGCGTGCTGGCAGCAGCGTTCGCGCAGGCCGGGGCCAGTGGCACGCCCGGCCTCATCCGTCATCCACATCGCGGCGCCGACTCGCTCTGGGCAGTGGCGCCGATCCTCGATCGGGGGGCCTACCTGGCGGTGGTGGTCCCGGTAGACACGGTCGTCCGCACGGCCGAGAGCCTCGAAGGCGTCGTGACCGAAAGCTTCCGAGCCCACGGCGCGGGCCTGGTGATCGGTCTGCTCTGCGTTGCGATCGGAGTGATCGCGCTGGCGCTCTGGACGGCGGGCGGATTCACGCGTCCACTTCGGCTGCTCTCGGAGACCGCCGGCTCCATCGCCGGCGGCGACCTCGGCAGCCGCGCCCGGATCCGCCGAAACGACGAGCTCGGAAGTCTGGCCGACTCGGTCAACCACATGGCGCAGAGCATCGAGAAGCTCCTCGCCTCCCAGGAAGAAGCCTACCTCCAGGCCCTCAAGTCGCTGACCCAGGCCCTGCAGAAGAAGGACCGCTACACGGCGGGGCACTCGGGCCGAGTCAAGCACTACTCGCTCAAGCTCGGCGAGCGACTGGACCTCGACCCAGCGACCCTCGACGTTCTGGGCCGCGGAGCCCTGATGCACGACATCGGAAAGATCGGGATCCCGGACGCAGTCCTCAACAAGCCCGCGCCCCTCGACGACGACGAGTTCGTGGTGATGCAGCAGCATCCCACCTACACGGCAGCGATCATGCGACCCCTGGTTCGCTTCCGGGCCTTCGCGGAGATTGCAGCCTGGCACCACGAGCGATGGGATGGAGGCGGTTATCCGGACGGCCTGGCGGGGGATGAAATCCCGCTCCTGGCCCGCATCGTGGCCATCGCCGACGCCTGGGACGCGATGACCGGCGATCGGATCTACCGCAAGGGCATGTCTGTAGAGAAAGCCCTGGGCATCCTCGAGGCCGAGGCCGACGCCGGTCAGTTCGAGCCGGACCTGATTCGGCTCTTCACGGCGATGATCCGGGAAGAGGTCGCTGCGGGTGACATCGACAAGGTGGCCCGCGGCGCTCGCAGCGACGCTTCGACCTGACCACGAGATGACGAGGTACTCCCCGAAGCCCAGGCGGCAGGGGGAGACTCGGGGGAGGGATCGGCTTTCTAATCTCGTGATTCTCGCCGGGTTGCTGCCGGGGTGGACCGAGAATCGAACCGGATGGCCTCGTCGAGCCGCTCGAGTGCTGCCGGATCGTCAGAGCCCACCCCCCAGCGCTGCCTGGCAGCGGCGTCAATCGCGCTGAGCTGCCCGACATACCGCCGGCAGTGACTGCACATGAGAAGGTGAACCCGGACGGCGAGGCGACGTCGTAAGGTTGAATCCGCCAACTCACCGCTGGCGGCGATACGCGCAACCTCTTCGCAGTTGATCATTCGCCTCATCCCACTTTCCCACGTCGTTCCCTACTTCTCTATCCCCCTGGCTTCGAGACACTCTCGAAGTCGGTTTCGAGCACGATGCAGAAGCACTCCCAGGTGGGTGACGCTCACGTCCAGAAT
>CBDUYG010000349.1:0-4538 GCA_965371385.1 uncultured Myxococcales bacterium
CGGATTCTCGGGACCCACGATGGAATTCATCGTTTCACGGTAGGGCAGCGGAAGGGGCTCGGGATTTCGGACGCGAGTGATCCGCTATACGTCACCCGAATCGAGGCGAAGGAAAGAAGGGTCTTCGTGGGCCCGAGAGAGAGCCTCGGGGCTACGGGTGCGGAGATCGGAGAGATGTCCTGGATCGCGGGGGAGCCCAAAGAAGGCAGCTTGCACGCCCGGGTGCAGATCCGACATCGCGATCCCGGGACCCTGGCGCGGATCGAGCCCCAGGCTGGGGGGCGGGCCCTGGTGTACTTCGACGAGCCGGTGCGGGCACTCGCGCCCGGTCAAGCGGCCGTGTTCTACGATGCCGAGCGCAACGAAGAGGTCCTCGGCGGTGGCTGGATCCGGGGAGCCTTGGGATGAACGAGCCGGTGGAGCAGTGCCCGCCTCTCGAGGCGTTCGAAACCGAGCTGGGTTATCGCTTTCGGGATCAAAGCCTGCTCGAGACAGCCCTGCAGCACTCGTCGTTCGCCAATGAGATGGCGGGGCGCGCGAGCAACGAGCGGCTCGAATTCCTGGGTGACTCGGTCCTCGGGCTCGCGGTGGCTCATCTACTCTACGAGGCCCACCCCGGCTGGCCGGAGGGGGATCTCAGTCGCGCCTATCACAGCCTGGTCGATCAGCGCGCGCTGGCGAGTCTCGGCCGAAGGCTCGGGATTGGTGACCATCTGCGGCTCGGCTCGACCGAAGTGCAGTCGAAGGGGCGGGAGAAGGAGTCGATCCTGGAGGATTCGATGGAGGCGGTGATCGGGGGCGTCTATCTCGACGGAGGGCTCGAGCCCGTCTTGGACCTCATCCGCCGGGTCTACTCGGCCTCCCTGGCCGCGGACGCTGCCCCCGTCGAGCGCGACCCGAAGTCGCGGCTCAACGAGTGGGTGCACATGCGACACGGCGTGTTCCCGATCTATGAATGTATCGACGATACCGGTGTGGACGGAGCCGAGAATCGCTTCACCTCCCGTGTATCGATCGAGGAGGAGTATTGGGGAGAGGGAAGGGGACGAACAAAGCGTAGCGCCGAGCGAAGCGCGGCGGTGCGTGCCCTGGTGCGGGTCGACGAGGAGAGTTCTGCCGGTGAGCGTCCAGTGCACGGCGAGGAAGAGGTTTGAGCACGAAATCGGATCGGCGAAAACGCGATCGGGGGAGACGTCCCGAGGGAGATCGAGTGGAAGATCGAGCCGGAGAGGCCGAGGACCCGCGTGGTTCCGATCATCGAGCGGGCTTCGTCGCCATTCTGGGGCCGCCGAACGCCGGCAAATCCACCCTGATGAACCGCCTGCTGGGCGAGAAGCTGGCCATTGTGACCGCCAAGCCCCAGACGACACGGAGCCGGATCCTCGGCATACACTCGATCCCGGGAGCCCAGATCCTCTTCGTCGATACACCGGGCCTGCACGAAAGCAGCAAGCTCTTGAATACGGCCCTCAACGAGGCGGTCAACGAGGCGGTCCGCAGCTGTGACCTGGGAGTCGTGCTGGTGGACACGACCGAGGGGTTTCAAGACGTACAGCGCGAGATCCTCGCGGCCCTGAAGACTCATGGCAAGCCCTGGCTCCTGGTAGGGACGAAGGTGGATCTGCCCGGGAGCGGCAAACCCTGGCTCCCGGACGACCTCGAGAGCATCGAGCACGCGGACGTCCTTGGGGTCTCGGGCCTGACCGGGGAGGGGGTCAAGGAGCTCGAAACACGCATTGCAGAGAAGCTCCCGCCATCGCCGCCCCTCTACCCCGACGATCACCTGACCGATCGTCCGCTCCGCTGGCTGGCGGGTGAGCTGGTGCGGGAGGCCGCCTTCGAGGCCCTGGGCCAGGAGTTGCCCTACGAGATGGCCGTCGAGGTGGTGAAGTTCGATGAGAGCCGATCCGATTGGGTCGAGATCCACGCCAACATCCTGGTGAAGCGCAACTCCCAGAAGCGAATCGCGGTCGGAAGGGGAGGCGAGATGATCAAGCGCATTGGAATCAAGTCCCGTCGCCAGATCGAGCGTCTGGTGGGATGCCAGGTGAATCTTCAGCTCTTCGTCAAGGTCGATCCGAAGTGGCTGAAGAACGCGCGTCGGATCGAGAGCCTGGGCTACCACTAGCAGCCCCGGCACGCGGATGCCGGGGAACGATTCTCGGCTCGATCCACATCGTCGCGTAGCCCTTGTACGAATAGGGATCGCTCACGACCCAGCCTCGGCGGTGGCTCCGGAAGACGAGAACGATCTCCCGACCCGCCAGGGCATTCAGGTCGACTCGATATTCCGAGGGCCAGGCGCGAACCATCTCCAAGCCATAAGGGTGGAAGACGGGCCGACGTTCCGAGAAGAGTACCTGGCTGCTTCGCCCCCCCACGGCATCGACCTCGACCCGCCCCTCGACTCTGGCTTCGGCTCTGGCTTCGGCTCTGGCTTCGGCTCTGGCTTCGACTCCGGCATCCAACTCGGCTTCGACCTCGACGGTGAGAGTGGCGCCGGGCTCGGCGGCCAGGGGAGGGCGCACGTCGACGCGAAAGCGGAGCTCGGCCCCTTGTTCGGGGACCCGGACAGGGCAGCGGCTTTCGACCACGGTCTCGGGCTTGCGGTGTTGTGGACCGCGGTCCTGATAGAGGGTTGAAAAGAGGAGGTGGGGTCGGATCTGGTGATCCGGCGGCTCCGGGCCCTGGCGCTCGCCGGATCGAAGCTCACAGGTCTCCAGCAGCCGATTCATCGGAAGCTTCGCCAGGGGCGTCGGGCGGCGCTCGAGGAAGAGGAAGTTGTCGCCGGCCGCGCTGAGCTCGAGCTGAAAGTACCGATCCAGATAGTCGACCAGCACCGGGGCATAGTCCCGCAGTCGCACCCGGTCCGAGAAGAAGTCGCTGTAGCGGGTGAGAGCGAGGGTCACGCCCTTCTCCTCGCTTCCCTGCACGATCGCCGCCCCTCCGTCGTGGGCGATGTGGTGCTGATAGAGGTTGTAGTAGGCGCTCGGCATCTCGCGATCGGCCAGGAAGTTGAGCATCGAGAGGTCCGGCACGCTGAGCAGGGCGTCGCCCTCTTCGCTCTTCCTCCAGATGATCTCGATCAGGGTCTGGAGGCGGGCCGCGCGCTCGGGTCGCAGTAGTACGCCGCCGCGGGGCACGGCGAGCTGGGTATTCATGGCGACCATGTGGGCGCGATACCAGACCACGGCGACGCTCGCATAGGCGAGTACGACCAGGACGGCCACGACTCCCAGCGCGCGAAGCCAGACGGGCCGAGGGGTCGAGAAGGCGAGGGAGAGACGCTGGGCGGCGAGGACGCCGACGATCAGGACGGGCTGATAGAGGTTGATCAGGTGGTTGTAGTCGGCACGCGGGAAGACGCCGAGAAAGAGCATCCCGCATACGGCGACGACCGAGAAGAGACCCGCGTCCAGACGTCGCCCCCCAGCGCGTGTCCCCGGCAGAAAGGTGAAGATCGCAGCCCCGGCGAAGGCCAGGACCGGAATCTGGTAGAGCAGCACGTGGAGGCGTTCGATCAGGCGCGTGGATTTCAGCCACTCGGTCGGGATCGCGGTGTTGTAGAGCGAGTAGGCGCCGTAGGTCAGGCGATCGACGTCGCTCAGGACGTCTGGATCGAAGAGAAGATCCGGAGAGAGATAGGAAACCGAATGCTGTCCCGCAAAGACGAAGGGATGGACCACGAGGCTCTGGAAGAGCGCAGCGAGAGCCCCATGAGCGATGAAATAGAGGAGCAGAGGCACACCGACCGTCAGGCCTCCGGCCGCCAGGATCGACAGATCCTTCAGGTACGCCGGCCCGAACGCCGTCGCGGTGGTCACCCCGGAGGTCGCCCGGGAGGTGTAGCCCTCGTTCTTCGGCTCCAGACGAATCGCCGCCAGCGCGAGCAGCCCCCCGACCAGACCGAATACCCCGTAGTTCTGCTTGAAGCTGATCGCGAGTCCGAACGCGACGCCAACGAGGAAGAGATCGTGTACCCGCCGGTCGCGGCGCCAGACGAGCAGACGGTCGAGCGCCACGAGCGAGAGCATCACGGCGAAGGTCGAGTAGAAGGTGAAGGTCCAGATCGGAAACGCCCAGACGACGAAGATCGCGAAGAGACCGACGCAGGTGAGCCCCCAGAGCCGATCCGCCAGGGTGGTCACGATGTGATACGCGACGCCGACCGTCGCGAGGTAGGCGCCAAGGCCGAGGATCCGCGTGGCCAGCACACTGGGCTCGACGAGGCTGAAGAGACCCGCGAGCAGGAACCAGATGCCCGGGGAGACGAACGCATCCATGTCCCGGTAGAGCACCTTACCGTTCAGCATGTCGAGGGATTGGAGGAGGATGTAGCCCTCGTCCGAGAGGTTGATCGAGCGGCGGCACAGAGGAACGACCAGAGCGGCGAGGAGGAGGACGGCCGCCAGCAGCCCGAGCGCCCGCATCCAATCGAAAGACGAGCCCTCCTGCGCTGGGTCCACTCTGTCGTCCTGACTCTTCATCGGCTCGAAGTTCTTTACCACACGCTAGGAATCCGCGCGGCAGAGGGAGTG
>CBDUYG010000350.1:0-4533 GCA_965371385.1 uncultured Myxococcales bacterium
GGCGAGACTTTCGGCCTGCTCGGCGCCAATGGCGCGGGCAAGACGACCTTCATCCGATTGGTGACCGGCTACCTGCTCCCGAGCGAAGGGAGCATCGAGGTCGACGGGGTCTCGCCCGCCCTTGCGCCTCGCCGCGTCCAGCAGAAGCTCGGATTCGTGGCCGAGTCGTCGCGGCTCTACCCCGAGCTCAAGGTCGAAGCGTTCCTGCGCTTCGCGGGCGGCATCCGCGGGATGAAGGGAGCCGACCTCGCGGACGCAGTGAATCAGACGATCGATCGCTTTGCGCTGGGCGAGGTGGCGCGCCGCCGCATCGGCAACCTCTCGAAGGGATACAAGCAGCGGGTCTCCCTCGCCCAGGCCTTCCTCCACCACCCTTCCCTGCTGATCGTCGACGAGCCGACGAGCGGGCTCGATCCGCTTCAGCGGGCCGACGTCCAGGCCACCCTGCTCGAGCTTCGCGACCAGTGCACGATCCTGCTCTGCACCCACGAGCTCGCGGAAGCCCGGGAGCTGACCTCGCGCGTCGCAATCCTCAACCAGGGAAGGCTCACCCGGGTGGGAGCGAGCTCCGACGTCCTCGGTGACGACGACGTGCTCGACCTGTTCCGGTCCCAGGAGGAGGTCGCCCGATGACGCGCTTCTCAGCGATGGCTCGCAAGGAGCTCCAGATCCTCTTCGGATCGCCCGTCGCCTATGGCGTGCTCTTCATGGTCACCCTCGTCACGGCCATCACCTTCTACGAGCACCTGCGCCTCTACAATCAAGTGCTCTTTCTCTTCGCCAGCAATACGATGGGCGGCTTCGAGTCGGACTCGATCCCCACCCACGTGAACCTCGTCGATACGGTCTTCAACCCGGTCATGGAGCAGCTCGGCCTGCTGCTCATCATCCCGATCCCGCTGGTCACGATGCGGGTGTTCGCCGAGGAGCGGGACCGCGGCACCGATGAGTTCCTTCTCACCAGCGGCCTGAGCCAGGGCACGATCATCGCCTCGAAGTACATCGTGACCCTGGCCTTCGTGCTGCTGATGATGATGGTGAGCTTCGTTTATCCCCTAACCGCGATTACCCAGGGAGGACTCGGCTTCCAGCATCTGCTCGCGGCCTTCCTCGGCCTCTATCTACTGGCCGTCGGGATTGCCTCCATCGGTCTCATGTGCTCGGCCTTCACCTCGAGTCAGATCATCGCGGCCGCGACGACCGTGGCCCTCACCTACTTCTTCTATGACCTCGGCTGGGCCCACACCCTGGTGGGGGAAGAAGGCGCGCGCCTGCTCGACGCGATCTCGCTCCGGCCGCGCTTCGCGCAATTTGCCGAGGGCATCGTGCGGCTTTCGGACCTGGTCTACTTCGCATCGCTGGTATTGATCTCGAGCGCGATCACCCGCCTCTCCTTCGAATTACGGCGGGTCGGCGCCTGATGCAATCCCTCGTCTTCATCGCGATCGTCACCCTGGCCTTCGGTCTCATCAGCTACCAGATCCGGGGAGAGCTCGGCGTGTTCGCTCTGGCGCAGCTCGTTGTCGGCACCGCCGCGCTCTTGATGGCTGCCGCTCTCGGCCTTCGCGGCTGGGGGCGCGTTCGCCGGACCCTGCGCCTGCCCACGGTGACCCGCGCCCTGCTCGGAGTCTCCCTGGTGATCGCCACCTGCGTCTTCGCCGAGCGGCTCGCGAGCCAGAGCGGGATCCGCTTCGATCTCACGATGGAGGGTGTCTACGAGATCGCGCCGGCCACCCGGGAGGTGGTGGCCTCCCTGCCCGAGCCCCTTCGCATGACGGTCTACTACGACCCGGGAGATCCGCGCATCCGTCGCACCCGAATCCTGCTCGAGCAGATCGCGAAGTACGGCGACATCACGCTCGACTCACGGCGCATCGAAGACTCGCCCGCCGACGAGGATCGCTTCGGCATCGGCTCCTCGAACGCCGTGGTCCTCGAGATGGGAAGCCGTTGGGCGCTGGTCGAGCGGCCGACCGAGGGCGCGCTCTTCGAGAGTCTCTCGTCCCTCGCGAGCCGCGGCCAGGCCACCCTGTACGTCACCGCGGGCAGCGGCGACGGGGATATCAACCGCTCGGACGATGGGGGCTTCTCGGGCTTCGCGGTGGCGCTCCAGACCGAGGGCTACCGGGTGAAGGTCCTCCCCACCGCCGCGATGTCGCAGATTCCCGACGATGCGGACGCCGTCGTCATGATCCGCCCCTCGCGGCAGCTTCGGCAGGACGCGAGGGCGGCGCTCGATCGCTATCTCGCGGCCGGCGGCGGACTCGTCGCCTTCCTCGACCCGGGAGTCGAGAGTGGGCTCGAAGCCCTGCTCGCCGGTTGGGGGATGCGCTCCGAGGACGCCATCCTGGTCGATCCGACCTCGGGCGCGGTCGATGGCGAAGTTCCCGGGCTGAGCGTGGTCGCGGTCAACTACAGCGATCACCCGGCCAACCGTGGCCTGCACAGCAATCGCAGCACGCTCTTCCGGCGCGCGCGCGCCTTCCAACTGCACAAGCCACAGCCCGAGGACGACCTGCGCCCACTCGTCTTCGGCAGCGGCGACTCGTGGCTGCTGGGCGAGCCGCTCGCGCCGGGCACCCGATCGCTTCCCGAAAAACCGCCCGACGCTCGCGCCGATTATTACCCGATCGGCGTGAGCGGCCGCTTCGCGCGCGGTGAAGGCCAGGGCGATGGGAACGACGAAGCTGAAGGCGAGACGCGCATCGTGGCCTTCGGCGACGCGGACTTCATCTCGAACCGCTACCTGCGATCCCTCTACAACCTCGATCTCGTGATGAACTCGGTGGCGTGGGTGCTCGACCGCGAGGAGCGAATCACGATTCGGCCGAAGAGCGGCGGGCTGATCCAGTTTCCGGTTCCGGTGCAGGACTCGCTCCAGGCCTTCTACGGCGTGGGCCTCCTGGTGCCGCAGCTCCTGCTGATCGCGGGCGGACTCGTCTGGCTGAGGCAGCGCTCGCGCTGATACGTGGACCGTTGATTGGATCGGACGCACCGCCGGCAGCTCTGGGGGGTCCGAGGTTGCTCCCTGTCGGCCGGAGCGCGTGCTGGAGCCGGAGACCCATGCCTCGATCCACGCCTCTCGCGCTGAAGCGAGGCCGGGAGAGGCGTAGCGCAGGCCCGCGCTTCGCTCGCGCGACCGGCTACTGGATCTCCAGGCGTTCCTTCGGCTGCTCGGTCGAGATCGCGATCCCCTTCGCCCCCGCCTTCTGGGCGAGATCGAGCACGTTCACCGCGCGGCCGAGCATCACGCTCTGATCTCCGCGCAGGATCACGATCTTGTCATCGGCCTCGCGAATCGCGATCTCGAGCAGCTTCTGGACCTCGCCCGGCTTCGCGACGATGTCGTTCACGAGGATCTGGCCATCGGCGTTCATCGAGACCGTGACTCCATCGGGGGTCGTGTCTTCGGCCACATCGGCGTTGGGGAGATCGATGTTCTTGCCCTCTTCGACGATCACGGTGCTGGTCACCATGAAGATGATCAAGAGCACGAGGAAGATGTCGGTCAGCGGAGTGACGTTGATTTCGGCGACGATCGCATCGCCGCCCTCGTCGTCACTGCCCGGTAGCGCGGTGGCACTCATCTACGCTCTCCTCTCCACCGCCGCCTCGCCTCCATCCTCTCCTCTGCCCTCGCCTCCGCTCTCTCCTTCACTCGACTCGATGAAGATGAGCGCCTGCACGAGACGCTCGGACGCCCGGGCGTAGACGGCGTTGAGGCTTCCGACGCGAATCTGGAGGTAATTGAAGAACGAGAGCGCGACGATCGCCACGCCGAGACCCGCCGCCGTTGCGACGAGCGCCTCGGAGAGGCTGGCGGAGACGACACCGAATCCCGTCTCGCCGCTGTTCGCCATCACGGAGAAGGCCCGGATGATGCCGACGACGGTGCCGAAGAGACCCACGAAGGGGGCCAGGGAGCCGACGGTGCCGATCATCCAGATGCCGCGCTTGAGACCCGTGGCGAGCTCCGCCCGGCGAGTCGCGAGGACGCGGTCGAGGTCTTCGGGCGTGACGTTCTGCCAGGCGAGCGCCTCGAGGAACATGCCTGCAATCGGGAGATCCGACTTCTTGCAGGCTCGGCGCGCACCGTCGAGGTCGCGCCGCGACAGGCGATCGATCACCTTGCTGGCGAACTCCGTGGACCCCTTCTCGAGGCCCTTGAAGGACCAGAGTCGCTCGACGAACACCGCGATGCTGACGATCGAGCCGATCCCGAGCGGAATGTTCGAGAGCCATCCCATGATGAGCAGCTCGATGAAGTGCTCCGCTGAAAACATCTCTCCCCTCTCTTCCTTCCAACTCTTTCGTCTCGCTCGCTTCGACCCGAACGACCTCGTTTGGGATGCGCGAGATTAACGGAGCCCCTGCCGTTGCGCACAGCTCTGATTCCCGCGTCCCTCGGAGTCGAACCGATCCGCAACCGCGGGTGTCATACGCGAAACCGGCCGAATTGCGCTATTTCACATCCGGACCGCTGAGGGCCTCGGGGTCCTGGAACGAGCGGTGGATCGAGCGGCGAATCGGAGG
>CBDUYG010000351.1:0-4525 GCA_965371385.1 uncultured Myxococcales bacterium
CCTAGTCGATGTATCCGAGGCTCTTCAACATTTCGAGCTCCTCGGGATCGACCCCCTTCTCGACCGACTCGGCGATCATCTTGCTGATGACGGAGTCGTCCGGAAAGCGCTTGTTACCCATGTCGAGCACCTGGATGGCTTCGGACTTCTGACCCGCTGCGCGCAGCAGTTGAGCGGTACCCGAGTAGTCGGCCGCTGAGACACGATCCGGATTCTCGGCAGCAAGCTTCTCGAGTTGAGCGCGGGTTGCCTCTCCCTGGCCCGATCGGGCGAGCGCTTCGAGCTTGACCAGCTCGAGTCCCCAGGCCGTGACGGCATCGGGGGTCCCCGCGAGCCCAGCGTCCGCAGATGCGACCGCATCCGCATAGGCAGAGCCGGCGAGATCCTTCCGGGCATCCGCGAGATGATCCTGGCTCGATTTCCCGCATGCGCAGATAGCGAGCACAAGCGCCAATCCAATGACCGATTTGATCCGTCGTCCTCGTCTCGCGGGGCCGCGCTCCATCTCGTGACTCATCATGCCTTCCTGCTCCGTGTTTCCATTGCGATTCATTTCAGCTTCATGCTCGATTCCGGCTCGAGCTCCGCCCTCTTCGTCTGCATCCATTCGGAGCGGAAGATGGGGCTCTCAAGTCTCCGTCCGGCGCCGGGTTTCGCCGTCCAGGACGAAAATGGAACTCATCGAATAGTACTCCGGGGTCAAAATCCGGTATCATCGCCGCTGCCGGAGCGGTCCGTGGGGCCTCCGTAGGGCCGAAGCAACTGGGGCCGAAGCAACTGGGGCCGAAGCAACTGGGGCTGAAGCCGTGGGGTCGAAGTCCGTGGGGCTGAAAAAGTGAAAGCGTGAAGAGCCTGACATTCATGGTTCCGAAAGTGATTCCGAAGTCATTCCGAAGATTTGCAGAAAGAGAGCCCCAGAGTAGCAAGCCACGATTCGACCCGATCGCACCAGCCGAAGAGTCGATCCCGGCGATTGATTCCATCTCGGAGAACAAAGCGAGACCATGATAGCCCTGAGACCCCGGTCCAGCGCCATTGCGCTGATAATTCTTTCCCTGCTCGGCGCAACGAACGCAGAGGCGTATATCGGCCCGGGCGCGGGCTTTGCGCTGGGCGGCTCCATGCTGGTGCTCCTGGTCACGTTCACGTTGGCCTTCGTGATCATCCTGACCTGGCCCATCCGGCTGCTCATCAACCTGATTCGGGTCGGAAACCCCTACAAGAAGGCCCTCGTAAAGAAGGTCGTGATCCTGGGACTCGATGGGCTGGATCCGGGTTTGACCACGAAGTTCATGCGCGACGGCCGCATGCCCAACTTCCAGAAGCTCGCGGAGCACGGGGTCTTTCGCCCGCTCGATACCAGCGCGCCCTCCATGTCGCCCGTGGCCTGGTCGACCTTCGCGACCGGTACCGATGCCAGCCACCACTGCATCTACGACTTTCTGACCCGGGATCCGTGCACCTACATGCCGGTTCTGAGCTCGACCGACATCGGCAACGCGAAGAGGGTCATCAACATCGGTCGCTACGTCGTCCCCATCGGCAAGCCCAAGATGAAGCTGCTGCAGAAGAGTCAGCACTTCTGGAAGCTGCTGGGCGAGAAGAACATCTTCTCCATCATCCAGCGAGTGCCGATCACGTTTCCCCCCACGCCTTTCAAGAACGGCCTCCTGCTCAGCGGCATGTGCGTGCCGGATCTGCGAGGCAGCCAGGGCACGTTCTCGTTCTTCAGCACCGAGTCGGAGGGCGGCGAGGCCAAGTTCATCGGCGGCGAGCAGACGGTGCTGCGACGCAAAGGCAACGTGATCCGATCTCGCATCGTGGGACCCGACAACAGCATGTTGCGCAGCGGCGGCCGGATGACGCTTCCCTTCACGCTCACGATCGCGGACGACGGCCAGAGCGCGAAGTTCGAGATCGACGGAACCGACCCGCTCACCCTCCAGCTGAACGAATACTCGGACTGGGTGGAGCTGAGCTTCAAGGCCGGGCTGGGCGTGAGCGTGAGTGGCATCGTGAAGATCTACCTGATCTCGACGAGCCCCGAGGTCAATGTCTACATGACGCCCATCCACATCGATCCCGAGAATCCCGCGATGCCGATCTCGCACCCCGAGGTCTACGCGATCTATCTCGCGAAGAAGCAGGGCAAGTTCGCGACGCTCGGCTTTGCGGAGGACACCTGGTCGCTCAACAACCGCGTGATCGATGAGAAGGTCTTCTACGAGCAGGCGATGCAGGTCTACGAAGAGCGCGAGACCATGTTCCTCGACGCGGTCAAGCAATCCAAGAGCGGCCTGGTCACGACCGTCTTCGATACCACGGATCGCATCCAGCACATGTTCTACCGCTATCTCGACCCCACCCATCCCGCGAACGAGGGCAAGGACACCGAGGAGTGGAAGGACGCCATCGGCTCGATCTACGAGAAGGCGGACCAGCTGGTCGGCAAGATCTCCCATCTCATCGATGATCCGGATACGGCGCTGATGGTCATCAGCGATCACGGCTTCACGAACTTCCGGCGCGGCATCAACATCAACGCCTGGCTGCGTGACAACGGCTACCTCTACCTGAAGGAAGAGGGCGCGCGAACCGGCGGCGAGTGGTTCGAAGGGGTCGACTGGACCCGCACCCGAGCCTTCGCACTCGGGCTCACGGGGATCTTCATCAATCGCGCCGGCCGCGAGAAGTCGGGCATCGTCGCCGAAGGCCGGGACTATTGGGAGCTCGTACGAGAGATCGCCCGGAAGCTCGAAGGCCTCGTTGATCCCAAGACGGGAGAGGGTTGCGTGCGCAGCGTCGCGATCTCCCAGGAATTCTTCGACGGCCCCTATCGCTTCGATGCCCCCGATCTCCTGATGGGCTGGGAGGGCGGCTACCGGAACAGCTGGGAGTGCGCGGTAGGCCAGGTCACCGAGGAGATCTTCGACGACAACACCAGGAGCTGGTCCGGGGATCATTGCGTGGATCCCGACCTGGTCCCCGGTGTGTTTCTCTGCAACCGCCCCATCCTCGAGGAAAAGCCTCGGCTCATCGACATCCCGGCCACCGTGATGAAGCTCTTCGGCCAGGAGATTCCCTCCTACATGCAAGGCAAGATGATTCTTCCGGCGACGCCCGCCGAGGGCACCGTCAAGGGAATGTTGGACCCGACGTCACTGCCCCAGAGCGGTGCGGCGCCCGGCGCCTTGATCTTCCCACCGGAAGAGCGGTCGGATGGGCGGTCGGATGGACGAAGGGCGAGCGGTCAATCGTGAACACCCGGATGCTGTCCTCATTCCATCGCGGGGTCGTGCTCTCTCTGGCGGCTGCTCTGCTCCTGGTTCCTTCGGAGCCCCAGGCGAAGCCCGGCGAGCATCCGGGCGTCTTCATCATGGGTGTCGATGGAATGGATCCCCAGATCCTCTCGCGCATGATTCGCGAGGGCAAGATGCCCAACTTCGAGAAGCTCGCGAAGGAGGGCGGCTATCGGGAGCTCGGAACTTCGAATCCTCCCCAGAGCCCGGTCGCGTGGTCGAACTTCGTCACCGGAATGAATCCCGGGGGTCATGGAATATTCGACTTCATGCACCGCAACCCCAAGAACTACGCGCCGGTCTCATCCGCCACCCGGATCTCCGATGAAGAGGTGAGCACGTTGCACCTCTTCGGGTTCATCGTCCCCATCTCCGGCGGTGACCTCGAGAACAATCGCGGGGGAACTCCGTGGTGGGATCTGCTCCTCGAGGGCGGTGTGGACGTCGAGGTCTACCGCATGCCCGGCAACTACCCGACGCCCCCGTCCGGCGCGAAGGTTCTCTCGGGGATGGGCACGACGGATCTTCGCGGTGGGTTCGGGACCTATACCCTCTATACCGATTCGCCGGTGGAGAGGGATAAGCCCAAGGGCGACATCCAGTACGTCACGGTGCGGGATCTCGATCTCGACGGTACGCCCGACACGGTGACCTCGGCCCTCAAGGGTCCGCCGGATGCGCTTCATCTCGAGCCGGGGCAGGTCCCCAAGGACAACGAATATCTGAACGTCGGTATCACGGTGCATCTCGATCCCGATACCGATACGGCGGTGATCGACGTCGGCGGACAGTACATCCTGATCGAAGAGGGCGAGTGGTCGGATTGGGTGGAGATCAGCTACGACCTGGCGCCCATGGGAATGATGCCGGTCTCGGGCACCGTACGCTTCTTTGCGAAGCAGCTGCGTCCGCAATTCCAGCTCTACGCTTCGCCGGTCAACATCTCTCCCGCGGACCCCATTGCGGCCATCACGAGCCCCGATGAGTTCGTCGAGGAGCTGCATGAAGAGCTGGGATTCTTCTACACCCAGGGCATGCCGGAGGAGCAGGAGGCGCTGAAGGACGGCGTCTTCAGTGAGGACGACTACCTCGAGCAGGTCCGGCTCGTGCAGGACGATACAGACGAGATGCTCGACCTGGCGCTGAGCCGTTTCGAGCCTGGAGACGCAACCTTCGTCTACATCTCCGACATCGATCTACAATGCCACATGCTCTGGCGCCACGGC
>CBDUYG010000352.1:0-4520 GCA_965371385.1 uncultured Myxococcales bacterium
TGCTTGCCGCGGTATCGACCCAGTTCATCATGATGCTGGACTCGCCGGAGATCGAGCGGCGTGACTTCGGCTCCCTGCGCGTTCTCTACACCGGCGGGGAGGCCGTTCCGCGCGATCGGGCCGAGGCCTTCGAAGAGAAGACCGGTGCGCGAGTGCTCCAGTTCTATGGCTCCAACGAAGTCGGGGCCGTGAGTCGCACGTCCCTGAACGATTCACGTGAGAAGCGGCTCACGACCGCGGGCCGCGCAATCCCCGAGATGAATCTGCGTCTGCTCGACGACAAGGGCCGCGATGTGACCGGGTCGGGCCGCGGACAGCCCGCCTGCAAGGGGCCCACCCTGAGCCGCGGCTACTACGCAGACCCGGAAGCGAACGGGAGCCTCTATACCGACGACGGCTGGATGCTCCTCGGCGATATCGTGACGATCGACTCCGACGGCTACCTCAGCGTCGTCGGTCGCACGGACGATTTCATCATCCGCGGCGGCAAGAACATCAGCGCGCGAGCGGTAGAGGAGGCCGTCTCGACTCACCCGGCAGTGGCACTCGCCGCGGCGGTGGCGATGCCGGACGCGACCTTTGGTGAGAGGGTGTGCGTGTACTTGGAGCTGCGCGAGGGGCGGGGGCTCGGCCTCGACGAGCTCGTCGAACATCTTCTGGCTCAGGGGATTTCGAAGGAGGTCTTTCCCGAGAGGATCGTGGTGCTGGGGGAGCTGCCGCGCGCTTCGGGCGGGAAGATCGCGAAGCGGATGCTGCGCGAGGATATCGTCGAGCGGATGGAGGCCGAGTAGCAGAATACGATTGCGGGCTCTTCTTCCTACAGGGGGATACGGGGGAAGGAACCGGTGAATCCCAGAGGACGACTGCGATCAGCCCAGCTGCTTGCGAGTCGTCGCGAGGATCCGCCCCGCCCGATGCAGGATCCCCCTTCGATGTCCGTCCGGATCCAGAAGATCGATGTAGGCCGCGGCGAAGGCATCGAGGGCATCGGGGAGCCGCTTCATCAAGCGGCGCAGGTGGCGAAGCTCTCCCGTATAGCGGCTCGGATCCCGCTCGATGAGATTGGCGATCTGGTAGGCCTCGACGGCCATTCGCTCGTCCGGGTGGAGCTGGAACGAAGGCGAAACCAGGTTCGCGCAGCGGCTGATCTCCTTCAAACGCCGAAACAGCCCGGCCAACCCGTCGGCACTTCGGGTCGCCAGGGTCGGGTCTTCCTCGATCCGTACGATGGCCCCCTTGCGCAGGTCCAGCCCGGGTGTTCGAATCACGAGAGTCGCGGTCTCGGCCCTGTAGCTCCAGCCGGGGCGCTCATCGAGGCGGTGGCGCCAGCGCAGCTCTCGCTTGCCGAAACGCACGGACCGCGGCGGCGCCGAGCCCGGCAGCTGGAGATCGAGCGCACGGCGGGGGATGAATCCGTCGTAGCTGCCACGCGCCTTCGCGATGCGAACGCTGCGCCCCCGGCTCGTGATGCGCTGGCTGATCGGTACCTCGATGGACCGTCCCTCGAGATACGCGGTAGAGATGCCGTCGTCTTCGTAGAGTCGCGCAGCTCCATCGCCTCCCGGATACAAGGTGAAGACCAGCTTCTCGAAGCCCCCCTCACCCAAGCGGGTCGCGTCGCGCTGACCGGGGACGATCGTTCCGGGGCGAACGAAGACGGGGATTTCATCGATGAGGTATCGCCGGGTCTGCCAGCCGTCCCCTCGCACCCGCTGCCCGAGAGCGACGTCGAACCAATCGCCCCGGGGCAGCCAGACGCGGACGGCACTCATCGCGTCCTCTTTGCTGCGCGGCTCGAGGACCGGAGCGACGAGCAGCGAGTCTCCGAACATGTACTGGTCTCTCGCCTCGTAGGCGGCGTCGACCTCGGGGTATTCGTAGTACATGGGACGAAGCAGGGAGACGCCGGTCTCGGCCGCGTCGCGCAGGGCGCCGTAGGTATAGGGGGCGAGGTCGTAGCGTCGGTGTATCGCGTCCTTCATGACTCCGCTGAAGGGGTCGGGATACTTCCAGACCCGTCGTTCCGCGTTCAGGTTCTTGGTCGTGTGGGTGCGGAAGATCGGGGAGAAGATTCCGAATTGGATCCAGCGCGTATAGAGCTCGGGGTCGAGGGCCGAATTCGAGATGTGTCCGCCGATGTCGTGGCTCCAGGTGCCGTAGAGGACGTTTGATGCGGTGGCGGTGAAGTAGGGCTGGTAGGCGAGGGTTTCCCAGCAGCAGATCGTATCTCCGGAGAAGCCGACGGGATGGCGCCCGGAGCCGATCCCGCCGTAGCGGCTGAAGCTCAAGGGGCGCTGATGAGGCCGCGTGCGCTGCTGGTCCTGCCAGTGAAGCTGGTTGATCCACGGGAGGGGATCGAGTCCCGAGACACTCGTCTCCTTTCCCTGTTGCCAGTCCATCCACCAGAAATCCACTCCGATGCGCTCCTGGGGGTGGTGTAGGTGCTCGAAGTAGGCGGAGACGAAGCTCGGGTCCGTGCAGTCGAAGGGGATGTTTTCCGTGCGCTTCGGGTCGAGGCCGAGGCTGCGGCACATGTCCGGAAACTTCTCCTCGTGCTTTCCAACGCCGGTTGCGGGATGCAGGTTGAGGGTCGTCTTTACTCCGCGGCCGTGGAGCCACTCGAGGAACTCCTTCGGGTCGGGGAAGTAGCGTCGATCCCAGGTGTATCCGGTCCAGCCCGGCAGGTGCCAGTCCATGTCGATCACCATGACGTCGAGGGGGATCGATTGGGAGTCGAATTCTTCGATGAGTTCTTCGACCTCGCGATCGGTGTAGGCCCAATAACGCGAGTACCAGGTGCCGAGGGCGTAGCGCGGGAGAAGGGGCTGGTGGCCGAAGATGCCGCCGGCCTCGACGAGAGCGGCTTTGAAGTCGTGGCCATGGGCGAAGAGGTAGGCGTCATTGCGTCGGCGCTGCTCCCGTGCGGCGACCCAGGGGCGATCGCCGTTTCCCTTCGGGTCGAGCACGATTCCATCGGAGTCGTCCACGATCGACCAGCCGCTGCGTGAGAGAAGCCCCTCTCCCAGATCGATCTCGATCGCCTCTTCGGGGCTCGCTGCGCCGCTTCCGTAACCGAAGTGGCGGCTCCCGATCGCGCCGTCGAGGGTTCGGATCGTTCCGCCGAGGTTGCGGCGGTCCTTCATGCCCCAGTGCCAGCGGCCGGAGCGTTTGCGTTCATGATCGAAGCGCACGCTCAGGTTGCCGCGTGAGAAGGGGTGACCCGTGTCCCGATAGCGAAGTGTGAGGTATTCGGTCTCGAGCACCAGCTCATCGGCACCCTTCCGCTTCGTGACGCGAGCGGTGAACTCCACCGCGGGCAGCCGGCGATTGCAGACGCGGAGGGTCGCGCGGTCTTCGAACTCCCCGGCCTCGTCCCACTCGAGGCGGATCAGTCGCTCGCTGAGCACACTGAAGCGTGCGCGGCCCAGCTGGGTGCATTGTCGGGGACGCGCCTTTGGATGATTCGACATGAAGGCGAGGCTACCACGCTTCGCGCGGAGCTCGGAGGGTTTGACGCGGGAGCGAGTCTGCGACTACGCTGACTCGATGGCTGAGACGACCCTCGACTGGGGAAGTGCAATCGAGATCGACGACCTCTCGGGAGAAGTGGCCATCGTGGGTGTGGGCGACGCAATCCACAAGCGGGCGTCCGGACTCTCGGCCCAGGAGCTCGGTGCCCAGGCGGTCCAGCGTGCCCTCGAGGACGCGGGACTCCAGCCCGATCAGGTCGACGGCATCATGTACAGCCGCGGCGTCGGCGACCAATTCGATGAGCAGGCCTACCGCGAACACTTCGGCGTCGAGACGGATCTCTGGGTGTCCCACCGTGGCGGCGGCATGGTGTGGGCCGCAACTGCGCCGGTGGCGGCCGCAAAGGCCTTTCGCAGCGGCGAAGCCAGCGTGATCCTCAACGTCTTCTCAGTGGACTGGTTCAGCCAGAAGGGGCGATCGGGCGGCTCCGGGCCGGGCAGGTTTCACGGCGAAGAGCGCATCAAGGCGAGCTTCGAGCTTCCCTTCGGCTGGTTTCCCCAGCCGGTCTACTTCTCGAGCATCGCCCGGCGGCATATGTGGCAGTACGGCACCCGGCCGGAGGATCTCGGCGCGATCGCAGTGACGTGCCGCCATCACGCCAACACGCATCCCGACGCGATCACCCGGGACAAGAAGCTCAGCCTCGACGACTACCTCTCGCGCCCCATGATGGTCGATCCCCTGCGCATGGAAGACTGTTGCCTGATCTCCGATGCGGCGGGTGCGTACATCATGACGAGTTCCGAGCGCGCACGGGACTGCCGCAAGTCTCCCGTCGTCGTGAAGGGAGTCGGACAGGGGGCTGCGCGGAGCGGCCTCTATTGGAGTCAGCAGGGCGACTTCACCGCGACACCCCAGGTATTCTCGGCGCCGCCGGCGTTCCGGATGGCGGGGATCGAGCCCGGGGATGTCGACGTCCTCACCCTCTACGATCCCTTTACGATCGTGGCCCTGATGCAGCTCGAGGACATGGGCTTCTGTGCAAAGGG
>CBDUYG010000353.1:0-4513 GCA_965371385.1 uncultured Myxococcales bacterium
CCTTCTTGGCGGCCTTCTTCTTGCCCGCCTTCTTCTTCGCAGCCTTCTTGGCGGATTTCTTCTTGCCCGCCTTCTTCGTCACCGCCTTCTTCCTGGCGGACTTCTTGGCGGACTTCTTCCCCGAAACCTTCTTTGCGCGTTTTTTGGCTGCCATGGTGAGAAACACTAGCTCCTCTATTGGCATACGCCCGTGTATGGGCAGAGGAATGACGTCCGGCACAGAACAGACATGGAGTCGCCGCCGGTGCGCACATCGGCATTGATTCAGGCTGGCCGGGTCGCGGTGCAAAACCTCGGGCGCCGCGGCTCGCGGCCCGAGCCGCGAGCTCACGACGCCCCGTCCTCAAGCAGATCTCGGATGAGAGAGGTCCCCTCGCACCAGCAGGAGCCTGCTCTCCATCTGCTCGATCGATTCCAATCCCTCGCGGTAGATCCGTCGCCCGGACTCCATCCCGAATGCCGCAACGAGCAGCTCGGACACGGGCCCGACGGCGTCGAGCTCGTCGAGGTCGTAGACCGGACGTAGGGTGAAGATCCCACGCAAATCGCCCATGACTGGCTGCCAGGCCGTAAATCTGCGGATATCCTCGGTTTTGGGGATCGCCTCGGCGATCATCCGAATCAGGGCCTCGCACTCGGCCTGGCGACCCGCCCGGGTGGTCGCGCGGAGCACGACGGCCCCGGCGGGTAACCCCCGACTCACCTGGGAGGGGTAGCTGAGGTCAGGTCGATCCCTCAGCATCGTGGAGCGAACTCTGGCGATGCACTCTCCCATCCGGGCCGCCATCACGAGTCCCCGCTCCTGGCCAAATAGCCGCTCTAGAAGGGCTGCGGGGCTTTCGCGCGCCGCCGCCTCGGCGAGCGAATCACTCTGGATCGCCATGTCGAGGGTCGCGAGGTCTCCTACCACCGCCTGAGCGGTGGTCCAGTGAAGGGATTCGCCAACCTCACAGGCTCGGGACGAGACCTCGCGCAGGACCGCCTCGAAGGTCGCGATCTTCCCCGCTCGCAGGGAGTATTGGTTCAGGGTCAGAATTGACATTTTCACTCTTCCTTCCGGGGGGACTGGGTCGGAGCGACCCATCAGCGTCGATGTCGCGGGCGAGAGTCTCGCCGGGTCGCCGGGAGGAGCCTCGCTACGGGCAAATCGCGAGGCCGAGGATGCCACCTCAGATAAGGACGAGGCGGCGATCGAGCGCAGCTCGCCGGTGCCTCCGCACCCGGCCTGGTTGCTGCGCCCCGCTTTCGCGGGGAGTCACCGAGTGAACGTCGGTGGGCACGAAGAGGGAGAGGGACCACGGAAACCTCCGCCGTTCGTCCGTTCAACCAGAATCCTTGACGATCTACCTGGATCTTCCGACATCTACCGACATCTACCGACTACCGACTACCGACTACCGACATCTACTGCGATCGACTCGGATCGTTCGGGATCTGCGCCGGAGTCCCGGCTCACAAGAACACGAGAAGAGGGCCTGTACCAGGAACGCTTCGACGTGTAGACACTATAGCGCGTGACGCCTCGAATCGTTGCGCCTATCTACTCATCGACACGTCGGCGGGTGCGATTCCGTTGCTACGGCACCAGAGATCCGCGCAGGAATCACCGAGGCGCTCCGAATCGACCGGCGCTCGGCTATTGCTGCTCGCGTGGCGTCTGGCCGCGCATGTATTCGCGGCCGAGGTGGGCGACGAGGGTTCGCGGAGCGAGCCGCATTGCGAGGTTGGCTCGCAGCCAGTTGAACCAGCCCGAGATCACCGCGGGCTGATCTCCCAATGCGGCGAGCGCCGCCTCGACGACACGAGCCGCCGGCTCACCAGCGTGGGGCAGCTCGCCCGCCACGCTCTGGAACTCCGTCTCGGTTGCTCCAGGCTCGACCACCAACACATCGATCCCGTCGCGACGAAGCTCGGTGTGGAGCGCCTCGCCGAACAAGAGGTCGAAGGCCTTGCTTGCGCTGTAGACGGCGTGCAGAGGAAGGGGCTGACGCCCGGCCACCGAGCCGGTGATCACGACCGCCCCGCGGCCACGCTCCCGCATTCCTCCGATCAGATGGTGGGTGAGAATGACCGGGGCCATGCAATTGACCGCCACCAGGCTGCGCAGACGATCGCCGTCCTGCTTCTCGAAGCGCCCCGCATACCCGAGCCCCGCGTTATTTACGAGAACGCCAATTTCGAGATCCCGACACGCCTCGGCGAGGCGCTCCGGACCGTCGCTTTCGGAGAGATCGATGGGCGCGATCCGAGTGACGACTCCGTACTCCCGCTCCAGCTCACCTGCGAGGCCGCGTAGGCGATCCTCCCGCCGGGCCGTCAAGACGCAGGACATCCCGTCACGCGCGAGTGCTCGCGCGAACTCCATCCCGATCCCCGACGACGCCCCCGTAATGAGTGCCCAGTCGCCGTAGCGATCGCGAAGTGGGGGACGGGTGTCGCAGAAATGCTCACGCGCGTCCGCGAGCAGGTAGCTGAGGATCAGGAAGGGGATCGCACCGATTATGCCCACCAGCCACCCCGTCCACGATCCCCACTCGAGGATGTTCCACACGAGCATCCCGATTGCGATCTGAAGCGTATAGAGCGGCGCCCAGAAGCACATCCAGGGACGCCGTCGCCGGAAGCCGTAGGCCCCGGCAGCGTAGATGAACCAGTGAGGCAGCTCGAGCAGCTTCGCCGCCCAGCCGGTGAACATCAGCCCGAACCAGACTTCTCCATCCTCCGCCACCGGCTTCCAGAAGAAATCCCAGGGCATGTAGATAAACGCCATGTAGGCACAGAACACCATCAAGACGTTGAGCCAGAACGGACGGCCGTCGAATACGTCGCGCAACCAGTCCTGCATCGATGAGCCCCCAGTCTGCCGAGTCGAGCGTCTACACTACCCAAACGCAATCGACGGCGCAGGCCGGGACAGGGGCGGAGAGCTGCGTCTCGAATTCCTCTCGGCGATCCAGCTCGAGACCTCGCTCGCGCGGTCGGTCCGCGTCGGGACACCCGGGCGGGTGGCGACGCCCGGGCGTGATCTTCATCTGGATTCACGGGGTTGGTGCTCGAACATCCAGGTCAGTCGGGGATGGCCCCCTGTCCCTCCCTGAGTACCTCGATCTCATCCCTCCCGACGCGGAGGACGGTCGAGGGGTCGGGCCAGAGTGCACCGGCGTCGATCACGACCGCGACCTCCCCGCGGAAGCGGACCTCGAGGAGCTCGGGGTCCTCGAGCTCGGGGTCCGTGTCGGCGGCGGTGACCGATCCGACCAGAAGCGGCACACCCAGGATTTCGATCAGCATGCGACTCAGCTCGCACTGGGGCATCCGCAGACCGATCTCCTGATCGCGATTCTTCACAGCGCGCGGCACCTCGGCCGAGGCTCGCAGAATGATCGTGTAGGGACCGGGCAGAATCCTTCGCACGAGCCGGAAGCCGCGGTTGTCCATGATCCCGTACTTCCCGAAATCCGAGAGATCGTTGACCATCATCGCAAGGGGCTTGCGCGATCGCTCATCGATCTGCTTGAGACGCTTCAGCTTCGCGATGCCCTTGCTGCTCGTGAGCGCACATCCGAAGGCGTATCCGGTATCGGTCGGATGGATGATCACCTCACCCTTGTTCATGGCCTCGACCACGGGCTGAAGCTTCCGGGGCGCAGGGCGATCGATATGGATGCGCAATCGCATGGACGCATTATCGCGTTGAAGACCGGGCGGGTAAAGTGGGTCGGAGCAGAATGAGCGTGGTTCCGCCGCTCAGAGCAATTGGCTGAGGAGATGGCTCGCGAAGCTGAGGTGAAAAAGGAGGATGAAGTAGTAGGCCAGGAAGACGGAAAAAATCCCGACGACCGCGAGACCGTGTTCGCGCGCGCGCCAGAGGAGCGCGGTTCCGAGCGAGACGAGGGCCAGCTTTCCCGCGACGAAGAGCAGGGCGTGCTCGTTCACGATCTCCCGCAGGAGGGGGTTGGCCTCGATGGCGAATCCGGTGCGGACCCACCAGAGGGTCAGTACGGCGTCGATCAAGTTCATCAAGAGAACGCTGGCGACGATCGTGCGCAGCCAACGATATTGGGCCTCGGTCCCTACCTTCATTCGCCCCGGCACAGCACCCTCGCGCTCGACGAGCGCCCGGCCGCTGCTGCAATCCTGTAACTGATCTGCCATTCCGAGACCCGAATCGGTACGTCGAGAACTTTCCCTTAGAGAATCCAGGGCTGATACGGTTTCGCACCCGGCCCGATGCTGACGTGCATATGGCATGAATGCTGGTGCGCTAAGGCCTGAGATCTCCTCGTCAATCCCAGCCGTCCGCGAACTCTTTTCTGGCAATTCCGCGCTGGGATCGCGCAGGCGAGCTAGAATGGAGCCATCGCGACGGCCGGGCTGACTCGAGAAGCTCCACAACCGGCCCCTCCGACACCTTGTCCGGCGAAACGAGAGCGCGGATCGAGAGTCATGGATCGACACCTGGTTCAGATTGCAGAACGGATTCGACGCTGGCGGGACGAGGCGGGCTTCACCC
>CBDUYG010000354.1:0-4507 GCA_965371385.1 uncultured Myxococcales bacterium
CGAAGGTCGGGCTCGACTTCGACCTCACCCTGGGCAGCGGATGGCCCGGCGGTCTTCCCACCTCGAAGGATTCCGCAGAGCGTCAGCTGGTGATGGGGACGCTCGATGTCACGGGGCCTCGGCTCTTCGAAGGGGCCCTGCCAGCGGCGCCCGATCAAAGCTACCGCCGGGCGGTTGAGTGGGTGCTCGACGTCCTCGGGCCGGTCGATACGGATGTCGAGCTGGTCGCGGTACTGGCGGGTCGGCTCGCTGCAGAGCGGGAGGGCATCCCGACTCTGGAGGACGTCCGTGTCATCACGGGGTTCGTGAAGGCCGGTCGGCTCGAATGGAGCGTGCCCGAAGGGCGCTGGCGGATCTTCGCCCTCTTCGAGAACTCGACCGGGCACTTCGTCATGGGCGGCGCGTATCCGGGCGCCGAGGAGGATGCGCGCGTCGTCGATCATCTCTCGCCGCGGGGCGCCGACGCCCTGCTCGAAGGCTATGCATCGCCGGTGGTCGATGCGCTGCCGGCCGGGGGAGTGCGAGAGGTCTTCGTGGACAGCTACGAGCTGATGGGAGAGCTGCCCTTCACGAGCGACTTCCTGACGCAGTTCGAGGCTCGTGCCGGCTACGACCTCACTCCACATCTTCCGCTGCTCTTTCGCAAGGGGGGAGAGTCGAAGTACGGCGAGATGATCGATCTATTCGGTCGCAACGGCGGGGCGCTCTACGCGAGTCCCGCGCCCGGGCAGGCCGAGAGAATTCGCGAGGACTACGAAGCCGTACGCCGGGCCCTCTTCGAGGAGCGCTTCGTCGAGCGCTTCGTCCGCTGGGCGCATCGACGGGGTATGGCGCTCCGGCTCCAGGCCCACGGCGGCTACGGTGACTACCTCGACACCTACGCGCTTGCGGATGTTCCCGAGTCCGAGGGACTCTTCGCCGGCGGAAGCTTCGACTTCCTGAAGCTCGCGGCCTCGGCGGCCCACGTCGCCGATCGTCGCTGGGCATCGTCGGAATCGTTCATCACCCTGCGTCTCTTTGGTACCCGGCTTACGTGGGAGGAAATGCGGATGCTCGCGGGTCGCGCGTACTCGGCGGGCATCAATCGATTGGCGTTTCACGGCGTTTCCTATCCCTACGCCCGTGCCGACGGGGAGGACTGGTTTCCCTTCAGCGGGGGATTCGGGCGCATCCTCGCCGGCCCACTGCCGATGTCGTCTCGGATCGATGCCGAGTTCCTGACAGAGCTACCGGAATTCAACCGCTTCCTGGCGCGGCTCTCCGTGGCGATGAGTCATGGCGAGCCCGTGGCCGACGTCGCCTGGCTGCGCGCGGATCCGACCCATCCCGATACCGCGAGCCTTCAAATCGGCCGTATCCAGCCTCGTGCGGGGGAGTCGGCTACGACCGCTGCGCTGCGAGCACGGGGTCTGGTTCACGACCGGGTAAGCCGACGGATGCTCCGCGGAGCCCGGGTGGTGGGGGAGGCCGGGGAGGCGATGGGCGAGATCGGAATCGGCGCGCGGCGCTACCAGTCCTTGTTGCTCGATTCGATCGAGATTGCCGAGCCCGAGCTGGTCGAGAGCATCGCTGCGATCGCGGAGGCGGGAATCCCCGTGGTCGCGCTGGGAGCGTTGCCACAGCGGGCGCCGGGGCTGAAGGACGCTGAGCTCCGCGATCAGCGGGTTCGCGCGGCAGCGCAGCGTTTGTCCGAGTTCGTCCTGGTCGCGTCCAGCCCGGACCAGCTCGAGTCGATACTAGAGCAGCACCTACCTGGTTCGTTGGTTGCGCCTCCGGCCGGAAGTCGGCTCGAGGTCTCGCTGGAACGTCGGCGAAGCGGCGCAGGGGATACGCTGCTGGTTTTCAACGAATCGTGGTCGGCGACGGAGTCAAAGCTTCGCTTCATGCGGGGAGGCGGGCCGCTGATGAGCTGGGATCCTCGCACCGGCTCTCGCAAGACGTTGCGCGAGCGAGTGGAGCCGGGTGATATTGTAGCGATCGAGCTCGAGGCCGCGGAGACGATGCTCCTTACGCTGAGCAGGATTCTTCGCCGCTCTGAGCAGGCGAGAGAGTGAGGCGTTCGCGGAGGTCATCCTGGGCACAGGAGTCCCCCTCGATCCAGACGTGGCTGATTTCAGAACTCGAATCCGAGCTTGAGCACCGGTCCGTGGAAGGTGAAGTCCGCATTGATTCCGTCCCCACTGCTTTCCATTCGGACTGCCTTGTATCCGATCATCAGGTTGAGATCGAGCTTGGGGGTGGGATGCCAGCGATATCCCCCCAGCAGCTCCGCTTGCCATGTCAGGTCCATCCCGTCCACACCCCATCCGCCTCCGTCACCGACGAAAGAGATGTTCCAGCGGTCGTTGAAGTCGATGAACCCCCGCAGGCCCAGAATCGGAGCTGCGGTTTTGAGCGCCGAATGAAAGAAGCTCGTGCCGCCACCGAAAAGCGGTGGCGCCGGGGAATCCCGCCGAATCGTGAGCCCCGTGTAGAAGTAACGTCCTCCGAACAGTGGTTGAAGGCGCAGCCTCGGAGCCGAGGGGCTCCGGCCAAGGCCGATGTTCAGGATCTCGTAGTACAATCCGAAATCGAAGAGGACGAGGTCGATGTCGTTCTTGAAAGTGGCGGCGGGACCGAGGGTAGCTTCGGATCTCGTCCACAGCTTCGAGTAGGTGAGATCGCCAAAGAATCCAATGTCGTCCTTCCGGACATCTACATCGAGAAAAAACGCAAAGTGGAGCTGCTTCCAGATCTCGTCGAAGTTGAGATCGACCAGGATCGGGTCAGCGCCGTCTAACGCGTTGATCGTGCCATGGAGGAAGATGAACCACCCGTAGGGAGCGACCTCGAACTGCCACCCGTCCAAGCTGGGCTCCGGCGTATCGTCGAGCTCCTCGCTGAGTTTGGGCACGACGATCGGCTCACCTCCAACGTCATCCGCCCAGGCTGGCGCGGCGAGGCTCACGGCTCCACAGACGAAGGCGAGTACTACCAGGCGTGCAAACGGATTTGCTGCAACAGGCGCCATTTCACAGCTCATGATTCCTCCATGGGGTCGGAGCGCGAGATGAACCTTCATTCTATACCATAGAGTTCTTGCTTGAAAACCCGGATCGCGTCCAGTCAGTCGCCTGGTATGGCCCAACGCGAGATATTAAGCTGTACCCGGGGGAGGTTTCGCCGCATGTACCTGTGTAGGTTGATCGTCGATCGATTCAGCGCCATATCTCGCTCTTCCTTTGCAGCCTGGTGATCGCCGGCATGCAGGGTGCCGCGGCGGACGAGATCGCTCCCGCAGGCGAAATCGGCACCTATGTCGAGAGCACGACCGGGACGCAGCAGGTCCGGCGCCCGACGACGGCAAATTGACCATGGCAGAACTCGAAGCGATGGCCGCGAAGTTGAACAACCCGGTGGTGGTCATTCGCGGGCGATGGTGATCGTGCCGACACGAGTCAGTTGAATGTCCAGTACTTCATTCAGTAGAGGCTGCCCAGGATGTGGCAGATCGGCATGACGCCGAACATCACGGTGGACTGGAAAGCCAGAGACGGCGAGACGCTCACGTTTCCGATCGGTCTCGGAGTCAACAAGATGACCATAACTCTTCAGCAAATTACCGGTTCGATTCGGAATCGAAGGTCAGTATTTCGCGGTCAGGCCTGATGCGTTCGCTCCCAAGTGGAATATCCGACTGACGATGATCTTCGGCCTGCCGAACCCGTTCCTCGATTGATCCATCCGCGCTCTTACGGCCAGGTCTCCTTGCCCTTGAGCGCGTCGATGATTGCCTCGCGGGCATTCTCGGGCGCTCAGACCACGGCGGCGTCCGGCGTCCCGAAGGTCTCGCCACGGGAGCCTGCCGGGAACCTGTGCCGAGCGCGGAGCGCCTGCTCTAGAGCTCACCCCAGCGGGTGGCCCGTTGCTGGGCCGAACCGTCGAGCTTGGCTAATCTGACTGCTCGTCCACGGGGGGAGAGCAATGCAGCCAATTCCATTGATCCATCGATCAACCCTCGTTCCTGCCATCTCGATTCTCGACGAAATCGGCGCACCGACCACGAAATTCCTCCGGGATCATCGACTTCCGACCAGCCAATACGACCCGTCCTCGGGTTTCGTTGCGGTGCGCTCGGTCTGGGCCTTCGTCGATGGTGCCGCCCGATCCGAGGGGCTCTGGGATCTGGGATATCGCACCGCCGAGAAGGTGACGGTGCAGCGTGCGTCGCGCTGGGGACCGCGGGTCGCGGATTCCCTGACCCTCCGGCACGCCATCGAGGTGATGAGCCGGTGGATCGGGGCAGACATGCCGAATGTCCGAATCGGGCTGGAACGAAGGGGCGACCGCCACTGGGTCTGGCGCGATCACGTACCCGATCGGCGAGACTGGCCGGGGTACTGGGTCGGAGATCAGTACATGCTGGGATTCTTCGTCCAGATCACTCGGATGGCGGTAGGCTCGGATTGGCTGCCAAGCCGAGTGGAGATGCAGACGCCCGCGGCTCACTGGACAGCAAGACAACCGG
>CBDUYG010000355.1:0-4498 GCA_965371385.1 uncultured Myxococcales bacterium
GGTGCCTGGGAGGACGGCGGGCACGCGGATCGTAAAGGTCGAGCCCTCTCCCGGCCGGCTCTCCAGCGTGAGGTCGCCGCCGAGCATTCGGCAGAAGCGGCGGGAGATCGGCAGGCCGAGGCCCGTTCCGCCGTAGTCGCGGCTGGTCGACTCCTCCGCCTGTCCGAACTCCTCGAAGACCCGGTCGAGCTTGTCGGCCGCGATGCCGATGCCGTCGTCCTGCACCGCCAGGGTCAGCCAATCTCTTCTCTCGTGTTCGCCGCGCTCGACCTTCAGCGTGATTGTGCCCTCGCGCGTGAACTTGGCTGCGTTCGAGAGCAGGTTCAGCAGGGACTGGCGCAGCTTGGTCAGATCGGTGTGTACGGTTCCAAGATCATCGCCCCGCTCGATCCGCAGCTGGTTGTCGTTCTTGCTCATCAGGGGCTGGGCCGTCCCGCTCACCTCATCGATCAGACGACCGGGCTCGAAGTCCTCTGCGAAGGCCTCCATCTTGCCGGATTCGATCTTGGCCAGGTCGAGCACGTCGTTGATCAGGGCCAGCAGGTGCGTCCCGGCCTGGTGAATCTTCTTCAGGTCGAGGGCGAAATCCTCCAGCCCGGCGTCTTCCGCGTCCTCCGTGAGCATCTCGCTATAGCCCAGGATTGCGTTCATGGGTGTGCGGAGCTCGTGACTCATGTTGGCCAGGAAGACGCTCTTGGCGCGGTTCGCCGTTTCGGCCGCCTCGCGCGCCTGCTCGAGAGCTGTGGCCGCCCTGCGCTGTTCGGTCATGTCGCGGGCGATGGCGAAGATTCGAACGCCCTCGCTGGAGCGAAACACTTGTCGATCGACTTCCAACGGAAACTCGCTCCCGTCCGAGCGCACCCCGAAGAGTTCGATTCCCTGCCCCGAGGCTCCCGGCTCGAGACCTCGTGCCGGACCGCTGAAGAAGCTCTCGCGCAGGCGCTCCGGTATGAGCATCGCTACCGGCTGACCGATCAGCCGCTCGCGGCCGTAGCCGAACATCTCCTCGACCCGGTGGTTGACGAGCTGCATGACTCTTTGTTCATCGACGAGAAGAATGGCATCCGGGGCCGCCTCCAGCAGGAATTGGAAGCGCGCCTCACTCTGCTCGAGGGCGTCGTCCGCCGGGTCGTCGGGATGTCGAGGCTGCTTCACGATGGGGATTGTAACGTTTCGATCTGCTGAGTGGGCCGGTGTCGGTGATGGCGAGCGGCTCGCCGGCACTATCGTCCGACGGAGCCAATTCGCTCGATGCCCTACTCCGACCTCCGAAGGGCCGTCGAGGCGGGCTCGAAGCCCCTCGGCTCAATTCCCTTCGTCGGAGATTGGTCCGGAGAGAGGGGGTCTCTCCAACACTGCGGAGGTCGGCGGCTGGGTCGGCGGCCCATGACGCTCGAGATCCTTTGGAAACGCCGCCGTCATGTCGAGGGCACCAATCACGATCGCCCCATCGGCCATGATGATACGCGGTGCTATGACGTCTCCCCCGATGTATCCGCCACTTTTCACCTCGACGACGTCGGTCGCGGTGACGTTGCCGGTGATGCGGCCGATCACGAGAACGGAGTTCGCTTCGACTTCTGCCTTGACGATGCCTTCGATCCCCACCATCAGCTGATGCCGGTGGAGAGTGATCGATCCCTCGACCGTCCCGTGGATCTCGAGGTCTTCGTCTGCCACGATCTTGCCCGTAATGATCGTCGAGAACCCGACACGGGGAATCGGATCGATCTCCAAGATGGGGAGCAGGTCGCGATCCGCCGATCCGATGATCGAGGATTCCAACTCGAAATCCGTCGCGAGATCTTCCGGGGCGGCTACGGCCGCCCCTTCTCCCGAGACGTCCGGATCGCCGTCGGCGCGATTGATCTTCGATCCCGAGTTCAACCACTGCTTCGAACCGGGTCCGTATTGACGCTCGACGATGCCGTCGAAGCGCGATGGTTCGTCCGAGTTGGAGCGACGCGTCAACACACTCGACACGAGGCCCGTCGACGTTCCCAGAACCGGATCGATGTCGGAATCCGCCTCATCATCTGGATGTCTCTTCGCCCGCTTGAAAAATGCCATTCCACTACTCCATTCGCTTCATCGTCGAGAATTGCGGGTCTCGTCGCCGCGAATTCCCGAGTCGGGTCCGGGTCCATTGCTCGTGGGGACGGGACTCGATACGCCGGATCAGTGAGTGGCATCGTGAACACCCGAGGTGACGCAGTAGATCCTCGATCCCCAGGGAAACCAATGGGGAGACGATCAGCGTCCGGTCCCGTGCCCCACCCCACGATGACTACCGTCGCGGACACGCGCCTCAGTGTGGCCCGACTTCAATGATCGAATGAGATTGCAGGAGCCGGGCAGGCTCCCAAGGGGTCGGAACAGGTCCGGACTGCTCAGGGCAGCCCGAGGGGCGGCGGGCCCGTCGGCGTAATCGGGCCGACCCTGACCGTGGGCACGGGGTTGCAGATCTGGATACTGCAGGGCTCCAGGATGTCTCCTCCCGGCGGCTTCAGGAGCGGCTGGACAGGAGGCCCAGGACCGACCGCGGGGAGCATCCCGGCAACGTCATAGGGGCTGAAGCGATCGGAGATACGGCCGATCCCCTCCACCGGACTCTGGCAGACGTCCGCTGCCAGCAGCTCGAGGGGAGGATGGCTCGCTGCTGCCTGGTAGAGTGCCTCTCCGGGCTTGTCGACTACGCAGTGTCCGACCGGGGCCGTCAGCTTCTCGCCGGGGCGCGCGACGCGCTGGACCGATACGGGCCCTTCCCGCCCACAGATCATCGAGATCGCGGTGACCTTTTCGCTGAGCACCAGCGCTTCGCTGTCGCGGCCCGAGTTGGCCAGCCGCAAGCCGGGAGTCTCGATCGCCCCGTTGACGGCCGCATCCTGTCCGAGATCGAGGAGACGCGCGTGTCCGCGGGTCACCCGAAGGTCCGGAGCGCCGCCGACGCCGACCTCGAAGCCCACCGCGCTCTGCTCGTCGATGCGTGCGTAGAAGTCGCCCGAGACGATGCCGAGCTCTGCGCCCCTGGCGGTCGTGAGCTTGTCCGAGACGTAGATCGGAGAACTACAGATCAGGGCGCGCCGGCTGCCGTCCGGAGCCTCGGCGAAAGCCTCTCCGCTCGCGGCGACCACACGGCCGACCTCTCGCCCGACGTCTGCCAGGCTCGGGCCTGCCGTCAGCCAGAGCAGAGTCCCGGGGAGGATGAGTGAGATTCGAATGAGCCTCCAGCCGTGCATCATCTCTTTCGTCGTCATGATCGATCTCCTTGGCCCCCTCGCATGATCCCGCTCGTCGCTCGCGCCCGCAGGCGCGGGGCGACCTGTCAGTTGAAGCTCAGCGTCGCATACACACCCGCGACGTGACGCTGATAGTCGAAGACCTCGATATTCGAGTTCGTATCCACGTACTCATATCGCGCCGAGAGCACCATCCAGCGGCTCACGGGGCGGGACAGCTCACCCCTGAAGCCGGCAGCGTTGTCCACGCGGCTGGGCGGCGAGAATGCGGGAATCGCGTAGAACGAGAGGTTGCGGAAGTCGCGGCGGTCGTAGATCCCCCTGGCATCGAGCCGCAGCCGCCAGGGCAGCTGGGCCCTGAATCCCAGAGTGAAGAGGTTCGAGTAGTGATCCCACTCGCCGCCGTCGGCCCAGTAGTTGAGGAAGTGATAGCTGCCGATCAGCAGGATTCGCCCGTTCCAGAAGCCTTGATCCTGCTCACAACCGACGCGGAGCTGGACCCCGTCCCGGTCGAGATAGCCTTCGACGATCGGATTCGGGGGGAAGGAGCCGACCACCGTGTCGAACTTGAAATCGTTGTAGAAGACCGCCGCATCGCAGCGGGTCGTCCCCGCGTCCGTCCACGCATGCTCAACGCTTCCCGTCAGTCCGGTGGTGAGCAGGAAGGGGTTCTTGTCGATCCAGCCATAGCCGAAGTCGGCGCGCACGCGGCCGTGGGTCTTCGTGCTGTGCTGGTAGTCCACCCAGCCCGATACCGTGGGATAGTGCTGGTTGAATCTCTTGAGGTCCTGGTGGGCGTTGCCCGAATACGCTGCCGAGAGTCCACCGCTCCATTTCCCCTTCTCGAAGAGCTCCGCTCCTGCCGTGCCGCTCCAGACGGCGCTGATGTCCTCTTCGTCGCTGATGTCGCCCGGCAGCGCGATTCCGGTTCCGCGCAGAACGACGTTGCTGTCGTACTCGAAACCGGCGGTGATGCTGACCCAGCGCTTCGAACGCGGATCTCGGCGCCGCTCCTCCCGGGAGATCATGACGCGGGCCTGCTTCGCCCAGGGACCGTTGGGATCGGAAGCGATCACCCGCGCCAGGGCCACATCCATCGCGTCACTCTCCTTGAGCGCCTGCCACGAGAGCGCCGCATAATAGGAGGCCGCGGGATCGACCAGCTCTGGCCCGGTGGCGCTCGCGCGCTCGAAGGAGAGCGCGGCCTGGCGGGTCTCGTCGTCGTGGAGCAGCAGCAGGCCCGAGTAGAAGTCGAGCAG
>CBDUYG010000356.1:0-4492 GCA_965371385.1 uncultured Myxococcales bacterium
TCACGTCGATGGCCTCGGCGAAGGTCTCCATCTTGCCCGATTCGATCTTGGACAGATCGAGCACATCGTTGATCAATGAGAGGAGATGAGAGCCCGCCTGATGGATCTTCTTCAGATCCGGCAGGAACTCCAGCTGCCCCTCCTCCTCTGCCTCTTCCGCGAGCATCTCGCTATAACCCAGTATCGCGTTCATCGGCGTGCGCAGCTCGTGGCTCATGTTGGCCAGAAAGGCACTCTTGGCCTGGTTCGCCGCATCCGCGGCATCCCGGGCCTCGGCCAATGCCAGCTCCGCGCGCTTGCGTTCGCGGACCTCCCGGCCGAGTCGACGGTTCCAGATGGCAACGAAGACGATGATCAGGACGAAGCCGCCGATCACAGGCGCAACCCACGCCGCAACCCTCTTCCAATCCAGCCCCTGAGAAATCCAGCGTTCGTGAAGGCTCGCCTGGATATCCGAGGGGATGGCGCCGAGGCCACGATCGATGAGCTCGAGGAGGCTCTCGTTCCCGTCGAGAACCGCGGCGTGGATCGACTCGGTGAAGAGCACCTCGCCCTGACGCGCAGCGCCCTTGATTCCGAGCCGGTTCAGAGCCGACGTCATCTCCGGCACCTCGGCAACCGCGGCGTCGACCTCTTCCAGCAGCAGTCCCGTCAGCAGATCATCGATGTCCGCATAGAGGACCGGCACCTTGGCGGGATGGCTCCCGACCAGGTATTCCTGCTGATAGGACTCGCGAATGACGCCGATCCTCTCGTGGGACGATCCTTCGAGGGGAGCAGCCTCCCGTGTCTCCGATTTGAAGTAGAGGGCTGTGTCGATCTCGACGATGGGTTTGGAGAAGGCCAACCAAGATTCTCGCTCCTTGCTCTTGAACAATCCTGCATGGAAGTCCGCCTCTCCCGATTCGAGGCCGGTGAGCGTATCCGCCCATTGGCTCGGCCTGAACTCGATATCCCTGTCGACCCGCCGCGCCCACTCCCGCCAGAGATCAACCAGATATCCGCCCGGCCTGCCGTCGACACCGATGATCGAAAAGGGTGCGTAGTTGCTGGAGATGGCGATGATGATCGCGTCCGATGCCTCCGTCGGCGTTCCCGACACCCAGCGCCGCGCGATCCGCTTTCGCTCATCGGGAGCGATTCGCGCCATGCCCTGATTGACGATCGCCAACAACTCCGCGCTACCTTCGGCGGATGCGACCAGCCAGTCGTTCTGATAGAGCGGGTCCGAGACGTCGTAGTGAAACTTCGCCAGCAACCCCGCCCGGGCCAGATGAAAGAGTCCCGTCGGTGTATCGGCGGCAAACACCTTGATCTCGCCCGACTGCAGCTTCTCCATGATCTCGTTGTAATCCGTGAAGCCCACGACGGAGCCAGGCTCCACCCTCTCCTTCAGGTATCCCTCGACGAAATCCTTGCCGAGAACGCCGATCCGGTAGGCCGAGAGCTTTTGCAAGTCATCGGGGGCCGCGATCGAGTTGTGGAAGAAGACGTGTGTGTCCGTCCTGGTCAGGGCCACGCCGTAGTCGAGAAACTCATCCCTCTCTTCGTTGAAGAAGAGGCCGGCGTGCGCGTCCACCTTCCGGTCACGCACAAGGGCCAGGGTTTCGTTCCAGGTGGCCTCGACGAAGTCGACCGCGATTCCGGTCTTCTCGGACCAGAGCTTCCAATAGTCGATGATGATCCCGTTCGGCTGCCCACTCTCATCGGTATATTGAAACGGAATGCTGTCGATGGAGTAGGCCACGGAGATCCGCTCGGGAGTGGCGGCCAGCGAAGGAGAAGCGACGGGAGAAATCAGCAGCAGAGCCAATGAAATGGCTGGCAGGCAGGCCAAGGGCGTTGCCCCCCTGCGCGTGGGGTTGCCTGGACTCAGTCCGGGCTCTTCGACCGCCTTCCAAAGCATCCCGGGAAGATAACAGCTCCGGCGCTCGGCGAAGGTCTCATGGCCGCACTCACTCCAGCGGCCGCGCGACCGCGTGCGTTCTCTCTCGAGTGCGAAGTCCAGAAGCCGTGCACGGGCGACTCATGCGTGGGTCGAGGCTCAAAAGGAGGCGCCCTTACCGAATCGAGATCGGTGACCCCAGCCGACCCCCGGCTATCGCCCAGACCACTTCGGGTCGCGCTTCTCCGCGAAAGCGCGCGGCCCCTCCTTTGCGTCTTCACTCTTGAAGACCTTGCCTACGAGGGGAGTCTGAAGCGCCCAGGCCTCCTCCTCGCTCTTCCCGCGCGTCTGTCGGATGATCTGCTTGCTTGCCGCGACCGCCAACGGCGCGTTCCTGGCGATGCGTTCCGCCAGCTCGAGTGCCACTTCCGCCGCCTTGCCGGGCTCGGCGAGTCGTGCCACCAGACCGAGATCCTTCGCCTCCTCGGCGGTGATGGGGTCGGAGGTCAGTGCCAGCTCCATCGCAACGCCGTAGGGCACGCGTGCCGGAAGGCGGAAGAGCCCGCCTCCCGCCGCGACGAGGCCCTTGTTGACCTCGGGGATGCCGAGCTTCACGCCCTTCGCGGCCACGATGAGGTCGCAGGTGAGTGCGATCTCGAGGCCACCGGCGAGGGCGAAGCCCTCCACCGCTGCGATCAGGGGTTTCTTACTTCCTGCTTGAAGAAATTGACCGAAGCTCTTGGGAACACCTTCGGTCGCGAAGGCCTTGAGATCCATCCCCGCACTGAAGCCGCCGCCCGCGCCCGTGAGCACGCCCGCGGTGAGGTCATCGTCCGAGTCGAGCTCGGCGATGGCCGCCACCAACGCCTCTCCCAGCGCGTTGTTGATGGAGTTGCGAGCCTCCGGTCGGTTCATCGTAATGAGCCGGACACGCCCGTGCGTCTCCGTAAGGATTTCATCTGCCATCATCGTTCTCCTTCAGCCGGGTGTCCGAATCACTTCGGGGGCATGCGGATGCCGCCGTCGACCCGCAACGTCTCCGCGTTCATGTAGTCGTTCGTGATGAGCTCGGCGACCATCGACGCCAGCTCGGTCGCGTCTCCGAGACGCTTCGGGAAGAGGACGCTCTGCGCGAGCTTGGCCTTGAAGGCCTCGGATCCTTCGCCCTCTCCATAGATGGGAGTATCGATGAGCCCCGGAGCAATCGTGTTGACCCGGATCCCCACCGCCGCGAGGTCACGAGCGATCGGCAACGTCATCCCCACCACTCCGCCTTTCGACGCCGAATAGGCAACCTGACCGATCTGGCCGTCGAAGGCCGCCACGGAGGCCAGGTTCACGATCGCCCCGCGCTGGCCTTGAGCATCGACCGGTTCCTGCTTGGACATGGCCGCCGCCGCCAGTCGAATACAGTTGAAGGTTCCGATCAAATTGACGCGGATCACGAACTCGAAGGTGTCGAGGGGGAAGGGCTTGCCTTCCCGATTGACGGTGCGGCCCGCGCTGCCGATACCGGCGGCGTTGACGAGAGCGCGCAAGGGCCCGAGCCCGAGGGCGGTATCGACGGCCGACTGCACCTGTTCTTCATCGGCGACATCCGTCTTCACGAACTCGCCCTTCAGATCCGCCGCGACGGCCTTGCCCTTCTCTTCGTTGAGATCGCAGATGACGGGCTTCGCGCCGAGAAGCGCGAGACGTCGTGCGCTCGCCTCGCCGATTCCTGAAGCTCCGCCCGTGACGAGTACTGATGCTCCATCCAACTCCATGATCAGATCCTTTCGATGAGGGTCGCGTTGGCCATGCCACCGCCCTCGCACATGACCTGCAGGCCATATTTTCCGCCCGTGCGCTCGAGCTCGTTCAGCAGCGTAGCCATCAGCTTCGTACCCGAGCTGCCGAGCGGGTGACCGAGCGCGATCGCGCCTCCGTTGACGTTCACCTTCTCCATGTCGGCGCCCGTCTCCTTCTGCCACGCGAGCACCACCGAGGCGAAGGCCTCGTTGACCTCGAAGAGATCGATGTCGTCGATCGTGAGGCCGCTCTTCGCCAGGATCTTCTGGGTGGCGGGGATCGGCCCGGTCAGCATGGTGACCGGGTCGGCGCCGACGACTGCGAAGGAGTGGAAGCGTGCGCGCGGCTTCAGGCCGAGCTCCTTGGCCTTCTCGGCGCTCATGATGAGCGCCGCCGAGGCGCCGTCGCTGATCTGCGAGCTGTTGCCCGCGGTGCTCTTGCCGTCCTCCTTGAATGCCGGGTTGAGGGTGCCGAGCTTCTCGACCGTGGTGCCGGGGCGTATGCCCTCATCCTCGGTCATGAGGCTCTCCTCGCCCGCTTCGTCGACGACCGGAACGGGAATGATCTCGTTGCGGAAGCGACCCTCCTCCGTTGCCTTTGCGGCCCGCTCCTGGGAGCGCGCGCCGAAGGCATCGAGGTCCTCGCGCGTGATTCCCCACTTGTCGGCGATCATGTCGGCGCCGATTCCCTGGGGCGGAAGGCCCGTTTCCTTGTAGCGATCCTGCATCGACTTCGGGAAGGGAAAATCCATGCCCTTCACGATCGAGGCGCCCATGGGCACCTTGGACATGTTCTCGACGCCCGCCGCAATGACGA
>CBDUYG010000357.1:0-4482 GCA_965371385.1 uncultured Myxococcales bacterium
TGCTCCATGATGCCGCCGACCACGACGCGCTTGCCGTCGCAGATGGCATCGACGTCGACCTCGATGGCGTCGTTGAGGAAGCGGTCGATCAGCACGGGATGCTCGGCCGAGGCCTGTACGGCGAAGCGCATGTACTGGCGCAGAGCGCCCACGTCCTGGACGATCTGCATCGCCCGTCCGCCCAGCACGTAGGAGGGCCGGACGAGAACCGGGTAGCCGATGCGTTCGGCGATCTCCTCCGCCTCCTCCGAGCTGCGCGCCACGGCACCCTCCGGCCGCCGCAGGCCGAGGGTCTCGAGCAGGTCGTCGAAGCGCTCGCGATCTTCCGCACGGTCGATCGCGTCCGGCGAGGTCCCGAGGATCGGCACCCCGGCCTTCTCGAGCGCGACCGCGAGCTTGAGGGGAGTCTGGCCGCCGAACTGGACGATCACACCGAACGGCTTCTCGACGTGAACGATCTCCAGCACGTCCTCGAGGGTCAGGGGTTCGAAGTAGAGACGATCGCTGGTGTCGTAGTCCGTCGAGACCGTCTCGGGGTTGCAGTTGACCATGATGGTCTCGTAGCCCGCCTCTTCGAGAGCGAAGACCGCATGCACACAGCAGTAATCGAACTCGATCCCCTGGCCGATCCGATTCGGTCCGCCGCCCAGGATCATCACCTTCTTGCGGTCCGTGGGCGCGGCCTCGCACTCGTCCTCGTAGGTGGAATAGAGGTAGGGAGTATGGGCCTCGAACTCGGCGCCGCAGGTATCGACGCGCTTGTAGACCGGCCGAACTCCGTGCTCGTGCCGAAGCGCCCGCACCTCGTCCTCACTCATGCGCCAGAGCGCGGCGAGACGGCCGTCCGAGAAGCCGGCCTGCTTCGCCGGGCGTAGCCACTCGCTCCGCTCGGAGGGATCCGCCGCGCGCAGATCCGCCTCCATCTCTCCGATCTCCATGAAGTGCTGGAGGAACCAGGGATCGATGCCGGTGCGCCGGTAGATCTCATCGATCGTCGCACCGCGCCGCATCGCCTCCATGATGGCCCAGGGGCGGCCGGGTCGCGGGATGTCGATCGACTCCCAGAGCTTCGCATTGCCCTCGGTGTCGTCGCTGAAGCCGGGCGCCTCGAAGCCCTTGTGCCCGATCTCGAGGGAGCGGATCGCCTTCTGGAAGCTCTCCTTGAAGGTTCGGCCAATCGCCATCGCCTCGCCCACCGACTTCATCTGGGTGGTGAGGGTATTGTCGGCGTTGGGAAACTTCTCGAAGGTGAAGCGCGGCACCTTGGTGACGACGTAGTCGATCGTGGGCTCGAAGCTCGCCGGCGTCTCGCGCGTGATGTCGTTTCGGATCTCGTCGAGGGTGAAGCCAACAGCGAGCTTGGCGGCGATCTTCGCGATCGGGAAGCCCGTTGCCTTCGAGGCCAGGGCCGAGGAGCGCGACACACGCGGATTCATCTCGATGACGATCAGGCTGCCGTCTTCGGGGTTCACTCCGAACTGCACGTTCGATCCGCCCGTATCGACGCCAATCTCCCGCATGATCGCTGCGGCGGCATCCCGCATCTCCTGGTACTCGCGATCGGTGAGAGTCTGGACGGGGGCAATCGTGATCGAATCGCCGGTATGCACCCCCATCGCGTCGAAGTTCTCGATCGAGCAGATCACGACGACGTTGTCCGCCTTGTCGCGCATCATCTCGAGCTCGTATTCCTTCCAGCCGAGCACGCTCTGCTCGATCAGGCACGAGTGGCTGGGCGACTGGTCGAGGGCCCACTGGACCAGACGATCGAAGTCCACCTCGTCGAAGCAGACGCTGCCGCCCGTGCCCCCCATCGTGAAGCTGGGGCGAATGATCGCGGGAATCTTCGTCTCCTTGACGATCTCGCGGGCCTCTTCGAGAGAGTGCGCGAGACCGGAGCGGGGAACGGCGAGGCCGATGTTCTCCATCGCCTGGCGGAAGAGCTCGCGATCCTCGGCCTTCTGGATCGCCTCGAGGCTCGCGCCGATGAGCTGCACGCCGTGGCGCTCCAGCACCCCCTCTTCGCAGAGGCTGACGGCGAGATTCAGCGCGGTCTGCCCGCCGATCGTCGGCAGCAGGGCGTCGGGCTTCTCGATTTCGAGGATGCGATCGACCGCCTCCACCGTCATCGGCTCGATGTAGGTGCGATCCGCCGTCTCGGGGTCGGTCATGATCGTCGCCGGGTTCGAGTTGAGTAGCACGACCCGGTAGCCCTCTTCGCGCAGGGCCTTGCAGGCCTGGGTGCCCGAGTAGTCGAACTCGCACGCCTGGCCGATCACGATCGGGCCGGAACCGATCACCAGGATCGAGTGGATGTCTTCGCGTTTCGGCACGGGGTTGGATTCCTCGAAGTCGTCTGTCGCGCTCGCGCGCAGGGAGTTGGAGCGCTCAGGATTGGAGCCCGCAGATCTGCGCGCCGGTCACCTTCTCACCGGCCATGTGCCTCTCGACCATCGTGCGGAAGCGGCGGAAGAGATAGGAGGCATCGTTGGGGCCGGGCGAAGCCTCGGGGTGATACTGCACGGAGAAGAGGGGCAGCTCGCAGTGGGCCAGCCCTTCGACGGTGCCGTCGTTGAGGTTGATGTGGCTGATCTCGACCGGCTCCCCCGCCGCCCGCAGTGAATCCGCCTCGACCGCGTAGCCGTGGTTCTCGGCGCAGATCGCGACCTTCTTCGTCGCGAGGTCCTGACCCGGCTGATTCCCACCGTGGTGACCAAATTTCAACTTGCGGGTCGTGCCGCCCAGCGAGAGGCCGAGGATCTGGTGTCCGAGGCAGATGCCGAAGGTGGGCTTCGCCCGCACCAGCTCGCGCACGATCTCGCGCACGCCCTCCACAGCCGCCGGGTCGCCCGGACCGTTCGAGAGAAAGACGGCATCCGGATCGCCTGCGAGGGCCTCGGCGGCGGGGGTCGTGGCCGGCACCACCCGCACCTCGAAGCCTTCGTCCACCAGCCTTCGCAGGATGTTCCGCTTCACGCCGAAGTCGTAGGCGACCACCTTGATCGGCTTGCCGGGGCGCTCGGGCCGGGGCAGCTGACCGGCGATCCCGCTCCAGCGCCCTTCGCTCCAATCATAGGCCTCGGAGCACGTCACCTCGGCCACGAGGTCGCGGCCGTCGAGCCCGGGCGCCGCCCGGGCGCGTCGTACCAGCTCGGCCTCGTCCTGCAGGGAAGGATCAGTGCTGAGCACGCCCACCTGGGCACCGCGATCGCGGATCCTCCGCACCAGGGCCCGGGTATCGATTCCCGCGATGCCCGGCACACCGGCCTCGGCGAGGTAGTCGTTCAGCGAGCCCTGCGAGCGGTAGTTACTCGGCGCCTCGCAGAGTTCCTTGACGACGAAGCCGGAGAGAAAAGGGCGGCGCGACTCGTCGTCCTCGCTGTTGACGCCGACGTTCCCGATCTGGGTATAGGTCATCGTGACGATCTGGCCGGCATAGGAGGGGTCGCTCGTGATCTCCTGGTAGCCCGTCATGCTGGTATTGAAGACGACCTCGCCGTCGCGCAGGGTTTGCGCGCCAAAGGCGCGGCCGCGGTAGACGGTTCCATCGGCCAGCACCAGCCGGGCCGGCGGAGGGGGGGATCCTCGCTTTGAGCTTCTCATACTTCCGTTCTCTCCAGTGACCCGCGCATTCGAGCGCTCCGCCTGTTCCAGCGCTGCGCTTATTCCAGCGCTCCGCGCGCGATGTCGAAGACGACGTTGCCGTCGACCAGGGTGTAGATGGGCCTCCCCACCATCTCCCGTCCGGCCCAGGGCGAGTTGCGGCTCTTCGAGTAGCCATGAGCCGGGTCGTACTTCCAGATCCGCTCCGGATCCAGGACGACCACGTCGGCGGGGCTGCCCGGATCGAAGTTTCCCCCAGGTATTTTCAAGATTGCCGCCGCGGCGGTGGACATCCGAACCATCAGCTCGAGCGGGGTCAGCTCACCCGTCCGCACCAGGTCCATCACCACCGGGTATGCGGTTTCGAAGCCGAGGATCCCGCAGGGCGCAGCGGTGAACTCGACGTCCTTCTCGTAGACCGCGTGGGGTGCGTGGTCAGTCGCGATGGCGTCGATCACGCCCTCGACGAGGCCCCGACGACACGCCGCGACATCTGCGTCGGAGCGCAGGGGCGGAGCCATCTTGGTGCTGGTGTCGTAGCCGAGGTTTTCCTCGTCGGTCAGCGTGAGGTGGTGGGGCGAGACCTCGCCGGTCACCTGGATGCCCCGCTCCCGGGCCTCGCGGATCGACTGAACGGCTCCCTTCGTGCTGACGTGGGCGATATGGAGGCGCGCACCCGTGAGCTCGGCCAGCGCGATGTCGCGCGACACCCGGATCTCCTCGGCTGCGGCGGGGTTGGCGGGAAGCCCGAGTCGGGTCGAGACCAGGCCCTCGTTCACCACCCCGTCCGCGCGCAGACACTCGTCCTCGGCGTGCACCATGATGACCGCATCGACGAGCTTCGAATACTCGAGCACGTGGCGCATCACGTTGGCGTCT
>CBDUYG010000358.1:0-4450 GCA_965371385.1 uncultured Myxococcales bacterium
CTGCCGCAGATCCAGCGAGGCCTCTCGATCCCCGAGGACGAGCTGGGCACGCTCTTCGCGCTGATGCGCTTCGGCACGCTCTTCGCTCTGGCGATCGGGGTCCTGGCCGATCGCGTCGGACGCCGCCGGCTCCTCATCATCTCGGTCGCGGGCTGCGCGCTCTGCAACCTGGCGACCGCCTTCGCCCAGAGCGCGCCGACGCTCGCCGGCCTGCAGATGGCTGCGCGCTTCTTCACGGGCGGGCAGATCCTGCTCGCAAGCGTCGTCGTCAGCGAGGAGCTCTCGGCGGAGAATCGTGGCTTTGGGCTCGGGGTGCTTACGGCGGTCGGCAGTCTGGGCGGCGCCATCACGATCCTCGCCTATGCGTTCGTGGACAGTCTGCCCTACGGATGGCGATCGCTCTTCGTCGTGGGGAGCTTCGGCCTGCTCTGCGTGCCGTGGCTCTGGTACCGCCTTCACGAGACCCGTCGTTTCTCGGAGCACCGGGAGCACCAGAGCATCGGCTCGACGGATGCGCCGGAGCGACAGCCGCTGCGCGACACGCTGCGGCAGCACGGGGGGAGGATCGCCCTCCTGCTCGGTGTCGTGGCTCCGGTTGCGGTCATTCTCGAGCCCGGGAGCGTGTTCATCTCGAAGCACCTGCAGGACGATCTTGGCTACTCGCCGGGTGAGATGGGGCTCATGGTGGCCCTCTGCGGCATCGGCGCGCCCCTGGGCAACATGCTCGCCGGCCTGGTCTCGGATCGCTTCGGACGAAAGCCCGTCACGATCGGCATGTCCCTGCTTCTCTCCGTCGCCATCGCTCTCTTCTACAACGCCACGGCGATGACCCCCGTCATACTGGGCCTCGCGCTCATGTTCACGAGCCTCGGCGGCCTCCTGGTGCTGCACACGGCCCTTGGGACCGAGCTCTTTCCCACCAACTTTCGATCGACAGCGGCCGGCATTCGGGAAGTCGTCGGCGCCTTGGGGGCCTCGCTGGGCCTGTGGCTCGTGAGCCTGCTCTTCGCTGGGGTCGGCGGAAACTCCGCTGCAATCACCTGGCTCTTGATCCTGACCCCGATCTCACCGCTCTTCCTACTGTTCATACCCGAGACGGCGGGCCGGGAGCTCGAAGAGATCACCTCGGAGCCGGTGCAGGCGCCGTGATTTCAGTGCCATGACTACAGCGCCCGGAAGGCCCTCAGTCATCCAATCCGCGTGACATGCCCCGCAGAGGAAGTCCTGCGGCCCGATAGATCGCGTCGATGACGACCATGTTCGCGATGCCATCGCGGCCGTCGGTCGACGGCGACACTCCACTTCGCAGCGATGCCACGAAGGCGCGTAGCTGACATGTATAGGAGCTCTCACCGCGCACGCGCTCGTGTCGCTTCCGCCCGCCCGATCGCACGGTGAGTCGATGATGGATCTGGGGCGCCAGCGGATTGAAGACGTCGAGGCGGCCGTCCTCTCCCACGACCCGGACTGCGATTCGGAGCAGCGTCGATGAGAGGAGTGAACAGGTGATCCGCCCGCTGCGCCCATCGGTGAATGCGAGCTCGGCCTGTGCCCATCGATCGACATCCGGGCCACTGAGCCGAACATCGGCCGACACGACGGTCGGCTCGTCACCCGCGAGGTGCCGCACCATGTTGACCGTATAGCCGCCAAGGTCCATCAACGCCCCACCCGAGAGATCGTAGCGATAGCGGATATCCCCGGGAGCGAGTATCGGTACGCAGAGGCTCGCTTCGATGTGCCGGATCCGGCCGAGCGTTCCGTCCGTCACGATCTCGCGCATGCGTGCGGCCAGCGGGTGATGACGCCAGTGGAAGGCCTCCATGAGGAGCCGCTCGCTGCGCTCTGCCGCTTCCGTCATCCGACGCGCCTCCTCCGCATTGGAGGCCAGCGGCTTCTCGCAGAGGACGTGCTTACCGGCTTCGAGGGCGCGGATCGTCCACTCGCAGTGATGGCTGTTGGGCAGCGGGTTGTAGATCGCGTCGATCTCGGGATCGTCGATGATCGATTTATAGTCGGGGAGCACGCGCGCAATCCCATGCCGCTTCGCGAAGCGTCGTGCGCGTTCGGGATCGCGTGCCGCAACGGCGGCGATCTCGACCTCCGGCAGCAATCGAGCCGGCGAGAGCAGGGCCATGGGAGTAATGCGAGCCGCACCCAGGACGCCTACACGCAGGGGCTGGCAGGGGTGGGTCTGATGAGTCGGGGCGCAGGAATCGGAAGAATCGGTCGTCATGAGGCCACTATCGCGGCGAGTCTAGCAGGTCGATTCGTTCCTCTGACTCGAGGCGAGGCCAAAACCCGTCAACCATCAACTGTGTCTTCCCGAAAGTCCGACCTACCCCACGGGGACAGGAGCCGCCCGTCAGAACTCTGCCTCGAGTCGGAGGCCCGAAAAACGACAACCGCCGGACTCAAGAGCCTGCGAGATCAAGCCTCAGGTTGACCTTCCGGGACAGACGCGGCAGGCTCCCAGTCATCCGAAATGGACGAAGCGCTGGCTGACGTTCACCAATTCGCCGGCGTGCTCGTAGTGCGCTGCCAGCTGGACCAGCCGCCACTCGCTGCCACCCTCTGGCGATCGACTCGGGACGACGGGACGACACTTGAGCAACGGACATCATCTCCAGAGCATTCTCGATGACTTTCACGGCGCCCGCGTTCTCTGCGTCGGCGACGTCATGCTCGATCGATTCGTGTACGGCCAGGTCGACCGGGTCTCCGCAGAAGCTCCGATACCCGTCCTTCACGTCAGCTCGCAACGAAGCATGCTCGGTGGAGTCGGCAACGTCGCGCGAAACGTGGTCGCGCTCGGTGCACGCGCCGTCCTGATCGCCGTGACCGGGGACGACCCGGTCGCAGGTGAGATCACCGACCTGGCCGAGTCCGAGAGTCGGCTCCTGCCACGATTGATCGTGGCACCAGGACGGCCATCCACGGTGAAGGCCCGATACATCGCCGACGGTCAACAGCTGCTCCGCGCCGACGAGGAGACCATTGCGCCCATCTCGGAGTCGACGGCTCGCCGTGTCCTCAACGCCATCAAGTCCGAGCTTCGAGATGCCCACGTGATGATCCTCTCGGATTACACCAAGGGGGTATTGACGGGCGAGGTACTCGCCGGCGCCATCGCCGCGGCAAGAGCCGCCGGCGTGCCGGTCGTCGCCGATCCGAAACGGGCTGATTTCGAGGCGTACTCCGGAGTCGCGGTCCTCAAGCCGAACCGGCTGGAGCTCGCAGCGGCCACGCAGTTGGCCTGCACGAGCGACGCGGAAGTGGTCGCGGCCGCTAGCAAGGCCATGGGTGATTATGACATCGGCGCAATGATGGTCAGCCGCTCCGAGCTCGGCATGACTCTCGTTCAGCGCAACGTCGAGCCACTTCATCTCCCCGCGAAGGCACTCGAGGTGTTCGACGTATCGGGTGCCGGTGATACCGTCGTTGCGACGACGGCGGTCGCTCTCGCGGCGGGCGCCGAATTCTCCATCGCAGCGGAGTTGGGAAACGTCGCCGGCGGCATCGTGGTGGGCAAGCTGGGAACCGCGGTAATCAGCCGTGACGAGCTCGCTTCAGGCCTGCTGGCAGCGGAAGTCTCTTCCTCCGAGGCCAAGGTCATGTCGGTGGAAGCGGCCGCTGCCGCGGCGGACCGCTGGCGAGAGCGAGGACAGAAGATCGGCTTCACGAACGGCTGTTTCGACCTCCTCCACCCGGGCCACGTGTCCCTCCTCACTGAAGCCAAGGAGTCCTGCGATCGCCTGATCGTGGCGATGAACAGCGATGACATGGTGAGGCATCTGAAGGGGGAGGACCGGCCGGTTCAGCACGAGACCGCGCGAGCCATCGTTCTCGCGTCTCTGAGCATGGTGGACGCGGTCATCATCTTCTCCGCCCGTACTCCGATCCCGCTGATCGAGATCCTGAAGCCCGATGTTCTGGTCAAGGGCGCCGACTACACGATCGACGAGGTGGTGGGCGCCGATCTGGTACAGGGCTACGGGGGTGAGGTGAAGCTGGCAGCCCTCGTCCCCGGGTACAGCTCGACCGAGGTCATCGCCAAGATCTCGAGCGGGACCGCTCCGCGATCTCTCGGGATCGCTCCCCGGTCTTCGGCCCCAACGGGCCGCCGGGACTTCGCCCAACGCTACCGTTGATTTGCATCGAATACTGAAATCTCAGGCCGAGCCGGTATCAGCCCCGACGTCTCGAGCCGTGACACACTCACAGTCTCATATGACCAGGTCGGGCTCGAAGGCGTTGCTTCCTTTCCCGGTGATTTCCTGACGTAGCTGGCGCTGAAGCCGGCCACAGCGAAGATGGCACAGAGTCGCAGCAGGACCTCCGGTCGGCGCAGTACCGATTGGGTGGTCGTCGGGAGCTTGGGATTCAGCCCATTTAGGGTGGTCAGACCTCCATGCATCCGGCTAGAATGCGTCTCGCAGGGACTCCGTAC
>CBDUYG010000359.1:0-4444 GCA_965371385.1 uncultured Myxococcales bacterium
CGCGAGCGCTTCCGCCTCTTCGGCGTCGAGGCTCGCGGAGGCGGGAGAGGCCAGGACGAAGATCAGGAGAAGGGGAAGGAGTACGAATCGAGATCTCGTGCCGCGCTCGTCACCGGCGTCCGCACGCAGCCATGCACGGAGGGCGGAACGTATCGGCAGCTGCGACGTGGGAATGCCCATTCAGAACGTGACGGCCCGAACCGCCATCGAATCCGTGAGCCCCGTCACCCTGCCCCGTCTACCTGGCTCCCTTCGAACGGCATCCAAACTCGTCCACCCCCAGCGGATCCAAGCGACGTTAGCGGCCAGCTCCGGTTTCTGCCCAAGAGCGGCACGATTCCTCGGCACAAGCGAGTGGTCGCGTGAGGAGCATGACGGTGCTGGATGATTCGCCTCCCGAGCTCCTCACGTTTCAGTGTATGATGGAGTCGGGGGGGCCGAGAGCGGCGTCGATCTCGGCCACACGCAAACTTCGTCCATCGGCGACGAAGACCTGTCGGGCACCCAGGAGCAACGACCTCCACTCCCCTTCGTCACCCGCGGCAAGTGCATGCTCCGCGCGTTCGAGATCCAGCTCGGGCTGAAAGATCGTCATGGCGGTCGTATCGATCAGGAGCTGGCACAGGGGAATGACTTCGTTGGCATAGGGCTGAACCTCCGCTCCCAGGATCTGACGCCGGAAGCGCAGGTCCAGAACAATCTCAGGAAGAATGACAGGGGATACACGGCCCTCGGCGAGCAGGTTGGAAGTACGAAGCGCTTCAGCGTCGGGCAGGAGTTCGAGCTGCGCGTGGGCTTCGTCGACCTTTCCGCGGTGGAAGAGAGCCAATGCACGAAAGATCCCGGAGCCTTCCGCAAACTCTTCCCAGACTGTTCCCAACGCATCGATCTCGTCCGCGACATGGACGAGATCATCTCCGCGATTCTGCAGCGCCAGTGAATCCGCGAGCTTCAGGAGCGGTACCCGCTGGAACACCAGGCCGAGCCCCCCTGCATGTTCGCAGCCGCGACGTGCAAGAGCCTCGGCCTTCTCCAGATTGCCGCAGAGAATCGCAAGAACAGCCTGGTACGTCAGGATTGCGGAGAGTGTCAGATCGTCGCCGAGTTCGAGGCCCAGCCTCTGGGCCTCGAGCAGCTGCTTCTCGGCCTCGCTGAAGTGACCTTGCAAGCCCCACGCGAAAGCGCGCTGGGCGAGCATGAAGAGCTGGCTCCCGTAACCGGCGAGGTGACCCGCCTTCGCGTGGTCGGGCCCGCAACGGGCCAGCGTGGAGTCGCTCACCTCCAGACAGCGGTCGAGATCACCCGCCATCATGTACGCCCATCCGAGACGCTGGTGGACCATCGCGTAGAGGGGGAAGTCCGTACTGTCCGCAACGAGCGCGGCCGCCTCCTCGAGGCTCTCGACCTGGGCAGCGGGGCTCTCGAGGAACAGACGTATGAACGAGTAGATGCCGTGCAGGATCACCTGCGCTCTCACATCCCCGCGCTCTCGAGCGAGCTCCATTCCTTCGCGATGAATCTCGGCCGCTGCGCCGCTCTCGATCCCCAGAGTCCAGCTCGTCAGCAGGATCTGCGAGATGGCCAGCTCGTGCAGGCGCCGTGCCTCGGGCTCGGTGAGCGGCGTACAGAGCGCCCGTACCTTCACCCAGCAGCGGCTCGCGGGCTCGGGATTGCGATGGGCGTACTCTCCGGCAGCCTCGGCGAAGCGCTGCGCGGCAGCGAGTGGATTACCCGCTCGCTCGAGGTGCTCGGCGATCAATACCGGATCGGCGCCGCGCTCGGAAAGTACTCTGGCCGACGAACCGTGCAGAGCAGCGCGTCGGCTGGCGAGCTGGGTCCGAAAGGCGACCTCGTGGGTGAGAGGGTGCTTGAATGCATACTCGATCTCCGGGTAGACGGCTTGCTCGACCACCAACTCCGCCGAACGAAGCGCCGCCATGCCCTCGGCGATCTCGCTCTCGTCGCAGCCCACCACCGCTGCCAGCACGGCTGCACTGAACTCCCGCCCCACGACCGCGGCCGCCTGCAACAGCTCCTTCTCGCGCTCCGGGAGGCGATCGATGCGTGCAGCCAGAACCGCATGAACGGTCTGCGGGATCGCGATCTCCCCCGCGTCCCGGTGCAGGCGGTAGGCGCCGCGATCCCCCTCCAGAAGGTTCGACTCCAGCATCGATTGTACGAGCTCCTCGGCGAAGAAGGGATTGCCCCCCGCCCGCTCCAGGATTCGCGCACGCAGTGGTGCGAGGCTCGGATCCCGGCCGAGCAGAGCGTCGACGAGATGCGCAGTGTCGGCGGCCGAGAGCGCACGTAGGGGGATGCGCAGGTAGTCCGAGGAATCCGTCCAGCCGGCTTCGTACTCCGGACGAAAGTTGCAGAGCACCATGGTCCGCGTGCCCGCTGCCGTTTCGATGATCTGCGAGATGAAGAGGTCGGTCTCGGGATCGGCCCAGTGGAGGTCGTCGAGCAGGAGCAACGCGCACTCCCGCTCGCTGCGCGCCTGCAAGAGCGCGCGAAGAAACGCCACCGTACGTTGGCGCCGAACCGCGGGGTCGATGTCGGGAACGGGTCGTTCCGGGTCGGGCACTCCGCAATCGTCGAAGACCAGGGGTAGGACATCCTGGAAGCCCGGATCCAGCAGCATCAGCGTCCCGGCGATCTTGCGGCGCGCCTCGGCGGGGGCGTCGTACTCCGAGACCCCAAAGAAGCTCAGTGACAGCTCGCGTGCGCCAACGCCCGAGAGGCTCCTTCCGTGAGATGGGCAATGAGCGGAGTAGATGGGGATCCCCCGGGCGCGGGCGCGTTCCACGAACTCGTCACAGAGCCGGCTCTTGCCGATGCCCGCCTCGCCCACGACTCCGACGATCTGTCGCTCGCCCGCGTCAGCCCGTTCGAGCGCCTGCATGAGCATCTCCAGCTCTTCCCCTCGCCCAACGAAGGCACTGAACCCGCGCGCTCTCGACCGATCGAGTCGGGTTCGCAGCTCACTGACGTCCAGGAGCTCGAAGAGACCGACGGGATCGGCCACACCCTTCACCCTGGTAGGGCCGACGTCGCGAAGTCGAAAGTAACCGTCGACGAGGCTCGCGGTCTCGTTGCTCAGGAAGACGCGGCCCGGATGCGCGAGGCTCTGGATGCGCGCAGCGAGCCCAACAGTGTGTCCCTGAGCAGTGTAGTCCATTCGCAGGTCGTCACCGATCCTGCCCACCACGACTTCGCCGGAGTTCAGGCCCATGCGAACGGCGAAGCTGTGACCATCCCGCCGCAGCTCGTCCGCGTACTCGTCGAGAGCGCTGCGCAGGTGCAGGGCAGCAAAACAAGCACGCTGAGCGTGATCCTCGTGCGCAAGAGGGGCGCCGAAGAGCGCCATCACCCCGTCGCCCGTGTACTGATTCACCGTGCCTTCGAAGCGATGAATCCCCTGGGAGAGAATCCGGAAGAAGCCGTCGAGGATGCGATGCCACTCCTCCGGATCCATGCGCTCCGCAATATCCATCGAGCCCTTCACATCGGCGAAGAGCACGGTGACCTGCTTGCGCTCTCCCTCGAGGGCGGCGCGCTGGAGGAGGATCCGCTCGGCGAGATGACGAGGAGTGTAGTCCCTGCGAGACGGCTCGGGCGACGCCGCCGGGCGAGCCGGAGAGGTACCCTGCAGCGCGCAACCGCACTGGCCGCAGAACGCGAAGCCTGCCGGGCTCTCGAACCCGCAGCCCGGGCAACCTTGGGCCAGGGAGGCACCGCAGCCGCCACAGAACCGCATCCCGGCCGGATTCTCGAATTCGCAAACCCTACATTCCATACTGTCAGCATAGCTTCATCTGAATCGGCGCGTGATCGCATTCTGCTCCAGGTTCTCAGCACCTCTGCCTGGATATGTCTGACGGTGCGCAGGGGTACCGGAATCGCGAGCCCCGATCGATGCCCAACGCAGAGGGCGGCGTCATCGGCCCCGGCCCGAGCCTGCCCGACCCCGCCCACCTCACCTGCATCTACCGCTTCGATATCGACAACCTGGATGCGCCCAGGGTGCTCGCGAGAGGCGAGACGTGCCATCGCGATGCTCGATGCCCAGGACAGCTACTGGACCGGAAGCTCTCCGGCGCCAGAACAACTGCATCCACCGCTTGCTAGCATTCGTTCTCGGTGAGCAGGGAGAGTCGCCAGTCCGCGCCGGAGCCGCGACTCCGCGCGCGGCTCAGCGCCTGCTCGAGTCCCCAGCGATATCGATCGTTCGGGCGAGAACGCAGGACAAAGCAAAAGGAGCCGCGCATGATCTCCTCCTGGGATGACTTCCCGATTCACCAGACCCACGAGCCCATCCGCTTCGTCGGGACCAGCGATCGCAATTTCTACGACCGCTACTACTTCAATTTGCATGGCTCGAGTGATGAGCTCTTCATGGTGATGGGCCTCGGTCAGTATCCGAACCTGGCGGTGCAGGATGCGT
>CBDUYG010000360.1:0-4431 GCA_965371385.1 uncultured Myxococcales bacterium
CCCCTACCCGCCCCCCACGAGCTCCCGCCTCATCACCAGGTTCACGCTCTCCGTCTCGGGATCGAAGAGGATCCGCGCCTCGCCCGAGTCGAGCTGGGCGAGCACGTCCTCGCACTTTTCGTCGAGGCTCTTCTCGCTGAGGCCGTAGTCCGTCCCCTCCCGGTTCACGAACTCCTCCACCAGGCCGCGCAGCGCGGCCTCGCTGAGGCTACCGGGATCGACCTCCATGCCCCCCTCACGGCTGCTTCCGCTCACCTCGACTCCCTCCCACCCGTGCGACGGGACCGCTGCGAGCTCAGCCCTTCAGATGATCTCGAATCCGCTCGCAGAGCTGGTCCGGGGTGAAGCCGAAGTGCTCGGCGAGATCCGCGGTCGGTGCTGAGCGGCCGAAGCTCTCCATGCCGCATACGAGCCCGCCCCGTCCGACCAGCCGGTAGTAGCTCTGGGCAGAGCTGGCCTCCACCGCGACCGCCGGGATCCCCGCCGGCACCAGGCTCTCGCGATACTCCTTCGGCTGGGCCCAGAAGAGATCCAGCGACGGCATCGAGACGACCCGGGCGTGCAGTCCATCCGCCTCGAGCTTGGCCGCGGTATCGCATGCGAGCTCGACCTCCGAGCCGCTCGCGACCAGCACGAGGTCCGGTGTCTGGCCGGGCTCCTGCAGCAGATACCCCCCCTTTGCGATGTCCTCGAGCGCGAATCCCGCCGGCCGCTCCAAGGCCTTCAGCTTCTGGCGCGAAAGGGAGAGGAGGGCCGGGCCATCGGAGTACGCCAGCGCCCAGGCATAGGCAGCCGCCGTCTCCACTCCGTCGGCCGGCCTGATCACGGTCATGCCCGGCATCGCACGCAGGGAGTCGAGCTGCTCGACCGGCTGGTGGGTGGGCCCATCCTCACCGAGGAAGATCGAGTCGTGGGTGAAGACGTAGAGCGTCCGCAGCTTCATCAGCGAGGCCAGGCGTAGAGCCGGGCGCATGTAGTCGCTGAAGATCAGGAAGGTTCCCGAGTAGGCAATGAAGGTGCCCTCGAGCGCCATGCCGTTCTGGATCGCGCCCATCGCGTGCTCGCGCACACCGAAGTGGATGTTGCGCCCGGCGAAGGGATCGTCTCCCTCCCCCACCATCCCCACACCCTGGATGATCGGCGGCGCGTTCGAGCCGGCGAGGTCGGCGGACCCGCCCGCCATGTAGGGCACGAGCCCCGAGAGCTTCTGGAGAACGGTCTTCGAATGATTTCGCGTAGCATCGTCGACCCCCTCCATCCCCAGGGCGAGGCTCTCGAGCAGATCGCCGGGAAGCTCGCGCTTGCGGGCCGCTTCCCAGGCCTTCGCGCGCGCGGGCTGGGCGGCGCGCCACTCCTCCGTCTGCGCGTCCACCGCGCGGCGCTCGGCCGCCTTCGCCGCGATGCGCTCCGCCAGATAGGCGCGAACCTCGTCCGGCACCAGCAGCTCCGGCTCCAGGGGCCAGCCCATCGCTTCCTTGGTGATCGCGACCTCCTCCGCCCCCAGAGCCGAGCCGTGGGCTTTGCTCGTGCCCTCGAACTTGGGGCTGCCGAGGCCGATTCGCGTGCGCAGCATCAGCAGGGAGGGCCGGGTGGTCTCGTTGCGTGCTCGCTCGAGCGCCATGCTCAGCTTGGCGGTGTCCTGGCCCTCGATGCCGTCGATGACGTGCCAGCCGTAGGCCTCGTAGCGGCTCTTCACATCCTCGCTGAACGAGATGTCGGTGCCGCCGTCGATCGTGATCTCGTTGTCGTCGTAGAGGAAGATCAGGTTGCCGAGGCCGAGGTGTCCCGCCAGCGAGCTCGCCTCGGAGGAGACGCCTTCCATCAGGTCGCCATCGCCGACCACGCCGTAGATGAACTGTCCGCCCGGTGAGCCTGCCGCGTCCCCGGCTCCGAACTGCGAGCGCGTCATGCGTGCCGCCAGCGCCATCCCCACCGCGTGGGAGATCCCCTGGCCCAGGGGGCCGGTCGTCACCTCGATTCCCGGTATCTCGCCATACTCGGGGTGGCCGGCCGTCTTCGCGCCGAGCTGGCGGAAGCGTGAGATCTCGTCGAGCGAGAGGTCGTAGCCGAAGAGATGCAACAGAGAGTAGAGCAGCATCGACGCGTGGCCGTTCGAGAGCACGAAGCGATCGCGCAGCGGCCAATCGGGGTCGCTGGGATCGAAGCGCAGATGCGAATCGAAGAGTTCGAAGACCGCTGCCGCCAGGGCCATGGGAGCCCCCGGGTGCCCGGAGTTTGCCCGTTGGACGGCGTCGACGGCCAGGAAGCGGATCGTATTCTCGACCTGTTCGCGGAGCTGGGGAGTGAGCTCGATGGACATGAATCCTCTCTGAGAGTGTGCTCCTGTGAAGCCCCGAAGCTAATTCATCGGGGCTCGGAGCGGAATGTCAGGCCAGAGTGCCGAACCTCGAGTCTTGCCTGGATGATGATCGAAACCCGGCGCCGCCAGGGAAAAGCGGACACTGGACTGGTTGCTGCGCGCCGGGGACGGGCGCGACGGTTCAGGGGGGTCGATCCGAGGCAACGGTACAATGCCTCACGGTAAAATGCCTGACGGAAACTCTGACGGAAACCAGGAAGCCACGAAATGCTGGTCGGGGTGGAGGGATTTGAACCCCCGACACTGAACCCCCAAAGTTCAGGCTCTACCAACTGAGCTACACCCCGAAACCGCGACAATCCTAACACGCGGCCCCGGAGCCTGCGCGGCACAGGGAAGCACGCGTCCGGCTTGCGGACGCGATTCCTCCGGCTGCGTTGGGGCCCCGAAGCGGGCCTCCCGGTCACTGCGTGGATGGACCGCGAGAGCTTGCGCTGAGGAGCGGGCGTGCATGCGGAGCCGGGTCGGGTTTGCGTACCTGTCGATCCGCTACACGGACAAGCTCGCAGAGTCGGGCATCGAGCCCTCGGTGGGCAGTATTGGGGACTCCTACGACAATGCCCTGGCGGAAACGATCAACGGCCTGCTCGAGACCGGGATCATCTACCCGAATGGCCCGTGGTGCAGCCTCGAAGAGGTCGAGTTCGCCACGCTCGAATGGGTCGACCGGTTCAACAACCGAAGGCTTCTCGGCCTGATCCGCGACATTCCACCCGTATTCGCGAGAGCTGCGGAGGGCTGCGGAGGCGGAGTTCCGGATATTGACGATGGACAGCTGGCATCGTCGTCGTGAGCCCAAGTTTCATCCGGTTGTTGCCGTTATTGCAAATCGAATATACTATTATCGATATGCAAGGAATTGTCCCTCGGAGACATGAGAGAGACCTTCACGTTCGGCTAGCCAGCAACCCGGCCGTTGCCCTCCTGGGACCTCGACAGTGTGGCAAGACGACGCTCGCGAAAATGGCTTTGAAGGACTACCCGCGGGTTGTCTACCTGGACTTGGAGAACCCAACCGACGCAGCCAAGCTGCAGGATCCCTCGGCGTTTCTTGCTCTGCATCCAGATACGCTGATCTGTCTGGACGAAATTCAGCGAGTTCCTGAGATCTTTCCCATTTTGCGCGGCGTGATCGATCGCGCGGATCGAAACCGAATGTTCTTGCTGCTGGGCTCTGCGTCCCGGGAGCTGTTGCAACAGAGCTCCGAAAGTCTGGCGGGCCGCATTTCGTACATCGAACTCGGTCCCTTTCTCGTTGACGAGATTTCGAACGGACCTGTGCTCCCCTCCGACCGCGAGAGCCTGGATCGGCTATGGGTGCGGGGCGGTTTTCCTCGCAGCTTCCTGGCGACGGACGAAGAGGTCAGTGTTCAGTGGCGTCGGGACTTCGTGCAGACGTTTCTCGAGCGGGACGTCAATACATTGGGCTTCAAGATAACGCCCGCAAACCTGGGCCGATTGTGGCGAATGTGCGCTCACCTCCATGGCTCCCTTCTCAACGCCGCCAAATTGGCCGGATCTCTGGGCGTGACGTCGCCGACCGTCCGCTCCTATATCGACATCCTCGAGAACACATTCATGTTGCGCGCCCTCGAGCCTTGCGAAACCAACCTGAAGAAGAGAATGGTCAAGTCGCCTCGAATCTATCTCCGCGACAGCGGTATCCTGCACAGCTTGCTCGGAATCGAGTCGCATGAAGAACTGCTCGGACACCCGACTTTGGGCGCCTCCTATGAGGGCTTTGTGATTGAAAACCTCATCGCCCATGCCCCCGGCTACCGGCCCTCATTTTACCGAACCGCCGCCGGGGCCGAGATCGATCTCGTTTTGCAAAAGGGCACTCGCACCTTTGCCTTCGAGATCAAGGCGTCTTCCACCCCTGCGGTTCAGAAGGGCTTCTGGAACGCCGTGGAGGATCTGCAACCGGATGACGTCTGTGTCGTGGGCCCCGTGCACGAAGCGTATCCACTTGCCAATGACGTGATGGTCCGCCCCTTGAAGGAGGCGCTGAAGATCCTCGACCCATGAGACACAGCTGGGCTTCCCGGTCA
>CBDUYG010000361.1:0-4427 GCA_965371385.1 uncultured Myxococcales bacterium
GAACGCTGGGACCTCGAGCTGGGCCTCCGCTACGCGCGCATCTCGATGAACGCAGACGTGGTCGACGCGCTTCCCGCTCAGACCCTGCCCCCGGCCATGCGCCTGCGCGACACCTTCAACACCGCCGATCGGAACCGATCCGACGACCTCGTCGATGCCGTCGTGAAGCTGGGCTTCGAGCCATACTCAGGGCTGCACCTCGACATCGCTGGAGGGCGCAAGACGCGCGCCCCCTCCTACCTCGAGCGCTACGCCTGGATCCCGACCCAGGCCGCCAGCGGGCTCGCCGACGGAAACAACTACGTGGGGAGCCTCTGGCTCGATCCCGAGGTGGCCTACGAGGTGGCGGCGGGAGTCGAGTGGCAGAGCGACTACGGCATCACCTTCTCGCCGCGCGGCTTCTATCGCCGGGTCTACGACTACATCCAGGGCACGCCCTCCACCAACCCGGACGTGATCGCCGTGAGCACCGCCAACGGAGATCCCACGCCCCTCGAGTTTTCGAACGTCGAGGCCGCGCTCTACGGCGTCGACTTCGGCTATGGGGCCCGGCTCTGGAAGTTTCAGCTCGACGGAACCCTCAGCTACGTCCGGGGAAAACGCCTCGACATCGCCGACGACCTCTACCGCATCGCACCTCTTCGCGGCCGCACGACGCTGAGCTTCGTGCAGGACGTCTGGTCGGTAGCGATCGAAGGCGTCTACGCCCGGCACCAGGACAAGGTCTCGCTGACGAACGGGGAGTTGCCGAGCAAGCGCTGGGGGATCCTCAACATCTACGGCACATGGGATCCCGCCGATTGGCTCGGCTTCGTCGCGGGCGTCAACAACGTGACAGACAACCGGTACAGCGACCATCTCGCGGGTACGAATCGGGTCGCGAGCAGCGGTGCGGCGGCAGGAGAGCCATTGCCGGCGGCAGGGGTGAGCTTCTTCATCCGCGCCGTGGGGAGGTTCTGAGCCAGAGCACGGTGCTGGAAGAGATTAGGATGGGCTACCCGGCCTGCCTCGCGTCGTCCCGGGGAAGCTCTTCCGCCTCTTCCTGCTCCTCGTCCTCGACGAACCCCAGGAGGCTCGCGATCCCGAGGAATGCGAGGAGACGGCCGAGGCACGAGGTCACCAGTCCTCCGCTCGGCTGCGAGCCTGCGTCCGTGGCCTTCTTCTTCTTCTTCGTGGTAGACGGCTTCTTGCGCCGCTGGGCCTCCTTCGCGACACAGGGAGTGAAGCTCAGCGGCCTGGAGATCACGTCGACGACCGGCTCCTCCTCCTGATCGAGCACGAGCTCTACCGCGGCCCGCATCGCGTTCTCCATGCAGTGAAAGTGCACCCCGCTCACGAAGTGTCCCGAGCACGAGACCTCGAGCTGGGGGATACGAGGCGCCACGGCGGCGACACTCTTCGAGTGATCCCTGGGGATGATCGCATCGCGGCCCGCCCATAGAAAAACGGAGGGGACCTCGAGAGTCGGCAGTCGGGTCCAGACTCCCCGGGGCCCGGTGGCCGGGTCGAGGGCCATCTCGCGCGCCGCCGAGAGGAAGGCCTCGCGTGTCGCGGGACACGAGGCGTAGTAGACGACGCGCACCGCAGCCCGCGCGAGCCAATCGTGCTCGATGCCGGGTCGCGTATCGAGAAGGTCGGCCGCGTGTTGGAGCAGCGGCCAGGCCCGCTCGATCGGAACCTTGTAGGCCCAGTGCGGCTTCAGGATCGAGGCGTACTCCAGGGCCCAGCGATAGCTCTGCCAGGGGAGGAAGGGCGCAACCATCACGGCGCCGCGTATCGACTCCGGCGCGCGCAGCGCCACCTCGAGCGCCACCCGGCCGCCCATCGACATCCCGAGCACGATCGGCGGCTTCTCGAGCCCCCGGGCCATCGAGATCACGGCGTCGGCCATCAATCCCGGCGTCAGCGACGAGCCTTCGGGAGCCGGCGTGCGACCAAAGCCCGGGAGGTCTGCTGCCAGGGTCCGGAACCCGAGCTGCTCGAACTGCCGGGCCACTCCAGCAAAGGCCGTCGACTCGAGAGCCAGCGGGTGAAGGGCGATCAGAGGGTCTCCCTCCCCCCACTCCTGGAAGTGCAGGTCCTTCGTATAGGGCGAGTACGAGAACTCTCTCTGCATCAGCCTGGAGTGTGCACCCCTCGTGCCGGATTCGCTCCTCTTTTCGGCACCGGCGAGGGGGCACTTGAATCATCATGGAAATCCGAGTGGGCTCACCAGCCACAGTGCCATCTATACTGAGGCATCCCGCCACTGCGGAGCGAGTTGATGCGGCACTCTGCCTCCCGCGACGAGAATCCAATCAGGGCAGCTGGGCGGGAGGCCTCCCAGCCCGAAGCTCCTGCAACAGCTCCGCCGCCGAACGATCGCGGGGATTGCGCTGAAGAGCCGTCTCGACAGCCGCGATCGCCTCGTCTCTTCTTCCCTGCTCCCGCAGGATGAGGGCCCTCGCGTAGGGCGCGGCGGCACTCGGCTCCATGGCCTCGGCGTGACTCAGCGCTTCCAGCGCAGCGTCGAAGTCCCCAGAATCGCGCAGGGCCAGGCCCAGGTTGTACCAGGCGCGCGAGAAGGCCGGAGCCCGCTCCACCACTCCGCGCAGCTCACGGATCACGTCCTCTCGGCGGCCCGTCTCGTTGTACGCCAGGGCCAGCTCGAAGCGATAGAAGGCATCTTCGGGAGCCAGGGCCACCGCGCGCTCCGCGCGCTCGAGCGCCTCGTCGCTGCGCCCGAGGGACGCCAGGCTCACCGCCAGGATGCGCTGGAACTCGGGGGACCACGGATCCCACTCAGCGGCGCGCTCGAGATAGGGAAGCGCACGCAGGGCGTCCCCGCGCGCGAGCAGCCAGCTGCCGAATTCGGCCTGACCTCCGGGCTGGGCCAGCTGCAATACCATCGCGCTGCGCAGATCGGACATCGCGGGCTCCGTGAAGTCGTGGCGATGTCGAAGCGCTCGTTGGGCCTCGACCCGCACCGCGCGCACGGGATCTGCGAGCAGCGAACTCAGCGCCGACTCGGCGCCGGGCACCAGGCGCTGAGCTTGAAAACCCAGAGCACTCGCGGCCGCCATGCGAACCCAGGCTTCTTCGTCTTCGGTCTGCTGGGCGAGCACCTCCTGGATCTGCGGGTCGTGGGCCCAGACACCGAGGAGACGAGTCGCACTGGCGCGCCGCAGGGGCGATCCGCCGGGAGCCGCCATCTCGATCAGGCGGGGAATCGCCTCGACGTCGCCCTGTCGCGCGGCGGCGACGGCCCGCGGATCCGCACGCCGAGCCTCCATCGACTCCTTCGAATACCACTCGCCTACTCGCTGTGCCGCCCACTCCGCCCCCTTCGCCGCGTGACAACGATCACACGCATTCGGGATGCCGAGCTCGATCGTGAGCTGGGGATCCGGCATCGAGAATCCGTGGTCGCGCCGGACGTCCCGCGCCATGTAGGTGGTCCTGGGCATATGACAATCGACGCATGCATTGCCCGGCGTACCTTTGACGTGATGACTGTGCTCGCTGAAGCCCGGCAGGCTACGGTGGCAGCTCAGGCAGAGCTCGTTGCCCGGGGTGACGAGTTCGCCGCTGTGCGGCTCATGGCAGCTATGGCAGCTCACCTGTCCCGAGGCGTGCATGTCCGTTGACCAGAAGGAGACCGCGACGAAGTCCTCGTCCTGCACCTGGCCATCGGCGTAGTAGAGCGGCCTCTCGTCTCGATAGGCGGGCAGGAAGTGGTCGAGGTAACGGTCTCCGGGAAGGAAGTCTTCGTTCGCGAGGGCACGCCGGCTGTGACAGGACGCGCAGACGGCTTCGACTCGATCCCGGTCCATGGAGGCCGCTCGGCCAACCAGGGGATCCGGTGTCACCGAAGCAGCCTGGCCTCCCTCCGCCCCACCCCGAGTCGCCGCCGACTCTCGCCAGGCCACGTGATCCGCAGCCGGGCCGTGGCAGGCTTCGCATCCGACGCCGATCTCCTCCACCTGCGTCTCGAATTCATCCTTGCGATCGTCGTAGCCCTGCTCGACTCCGGTGTTGTGGCAATGAGCACAGCGCGAATTCCAGTTCATGCCCCGGCCCGCCCAATGCCCCCAATCACCGGGTGAGCGCGGATCCTCTCCAAAGACGTCGAACCACTCCCGGCGCTCGGGATCGAAGGCAAGCTGAGTCACCTGCTGATGCCCTCCGCCGACGTCGATCAGATACTGCCGCAGGGGGACGTAGCCGAAGGCTCGTACGACCGGATGCTCGCGCATCTCGCCATCGCGCCCGGCCATCTCGATCCCGAGGCCGCCTGCACCGTCGTTCCTCATGCGATAGCGAAGACCGTTCGCCTCGATCTCGAGACCCTCCTCGAAGGCCTCCGCGTCGAGGGCAGGATCGATCTCGCGCTCGGCCCGGGCGTGGTGGGAGCGCTGCCAGGATTCGAATTCGCCGGCATGGCAGGA
>CBDUYG010000362.1:0-4426 GCA_965371385.1 uncultured Myxococcales bacterium
CCCGAGGCATCCACCCGGCTCAGCTCGTCAGGGGCTGGACGATCTCCTTCGCGAACGTCTCCAACATCGCGTCATCCTTGCCCTGGATCACGACGTAGCTGATCCCCGTCTCCTCGCGCCGCTTCTCGAGGCGATCCCGGATCTCGCTCGCGCTGCCCGTCAGAAAAAGGGGACAGTCCACGACTTGCTCGGTCGTCATGCCGCTTCCCTTTGCGAGGGATTCGCGCAGCGGCCCGGGGTCATCCGTAATCGCGACTATGAACGTAAGAGAGTTGAGCTCGATGTCATCGGGGTTGCGGCCCGCCGCCTCGGCCCCGGCTCGCACCCAGCCCACCTTCTCTTTGATGCGCTCGGGTGTGGAGTCCGCCGGCGTCGCCGCCGTCACCCGGCCCTCGACGAGAGTCGGGTTGATTCCAACGATGTCGGCATAGCGCCCGGCGAGCGTGAGCACCCGCTTCCCGCCTCCGCCGATCAGGATGGGAGGCCTTTCACCTTCGGGAAGATCTGCGGCCTGGGCAATCTCGCGAATCGTGTAATGCTCGCCCTCGAAGCTCGTGCGCTCGCTGCTCCACATCGAGAGGATGATCTGCAACGCCTCCTCGAGTCGGCTGATCCTCACACCCGGTCGGTCGTAGGGGATGCCGGCCTCGACGTAGTCGGTCTCCATCCAGCCCGCGCCGATTCCGAACTCGTGCCGGCCTCCCGAGAGCAGGTGAAGCGTCGCAGCCGCCTTGGCGAAGATCACGGGATGACGGTAATCGACGTCGTAGACGAGTGTTCCCAACTTGAGGCGCTCGGTGACCCCGGCGATCGCTCCCAGCGCCGTCGCGGGATCCCACTGCTTGTGGAAGTGGTCGGGAAGAAAGACGGACGAGTAGCCGAGCGCCTCGATCCGCCGAGCCGCGTCTCTCCAGCTCTCTGTCGGTAGCGTCGAGATCTGAACACCGAAACGGAACGGATGGGCCAAGGGGTCTCCTCTGTGCAGTAATGGAAGCCGCAGCATAGATGGATTCGGCCCCTGGGACCATGGACCCCTGACCTTGGACCCCTGGCCTTGCACTGCGGGCCTTGCACTGCGGGTCCTGGACTCCGGACGACCCGCGAGGGTCGATCACTCGGGCGGCGCAAACACCTCCCGTGTCGCATGCACCGAAGGAATCTTGCTCTCCATGTTGACGCGGTGATAGTTCGCCGTGAGCCAGTCACCGAGCCACGAGATGCGCCCCCCACGTATTCCAATCGATCGGCGGGCGCCCGCCCGATCGCCCGATCCGCCCTCGCTTCCATCCTCCACCATTATGAAGCACCATCATCAAGCGCCATCACGAAGCACCATCCCCGCCCACCCGACTCAGGAGCCCACCAGCATGCAGCAGCTCGAAGGAAGATCCGCGTTCATCACCGGCGCCGCCAACGGCATCGGGCTCGCGATGGCGCGCAGCTTCGCCGCGGAGGGGGTGGCGATCGCGGTCGCCGATATCGATCTCGAGGCTGCCGAGACCGCCCGCAAGGAGATCGAATCCGCGGGCGGCCGCGCCGTGGCGATCCAGTGCGACGTCACGAGCCGCGACTCCCTCGAGGCCGCGGCCGACCATGCGACCCATGCCCTCGGGTCCATCCACCTCGTCGCCAACAACGCAGGAGCCTTCACCACCGGCAATGTGAGCGACAGCTTCGCCCAGGATTGGGAGTGGATCCTCGCCATCAACGTGATGGGCGTCGTGAACGGCCTCCACACCTTCCTGCCCCGGATCCGCGCGCACGGGGAAGGAGGCCACATCATCAACACCGCCTCCATCTCGGGCCATATCCCCCTGGCCGGGCTCAGCATCTACACGGCCAGCAAGTACGCGGTGGTCGGCCTGAGTGAATGCCTGAGCCTCGAGCTCGCCGATGAGAACATCGACGTCTCGATCCTCTGCCCCGGCATTGTGAAGACCGGTCTGCTCGAGACCAGCGCACGCCATCGCCCCGACAAGCACGGCGGCCCCATGGAGGTGAGCGATGAGAGCGTGAGCGCGATCATCGAGACGGGGACGGATCCGGCGATTCTCGGCGATCGGGTCGTCGAGGGAGTCCGCAAGGGCGAGCTCTACATCTTCACACACCCGGAGCTTCGCGCCGCCGTGCAGAATCGCCATCAGGCGATCCTCGACGCCCACTGACGCCCACTGACGCCAACCGACATCTGCTGACTCCGCCAGAGTCCCGCGCATCCAAGCTGGCGGGAGGCCGCCCTCGAGCCGGGGCCCGTGTGCCCGCTCCCGCACTCACTCGCACACCCGGCGAGGCGACGATCGAGCCGGCGAGAGTCTTGCCACGTCCGCGTGTATCGGGTGTACTCCTGCCCATGGGAATCACCGAGAGCTTCTTCGCCTACGCAGCCGACTTCGAGAAGACCTACGCGGACGACGACTGGTCACGACTCGCCCCCTACTTCCATGAAGACGCAGTCTACGAGGTGACGAACGTCTTCTTCGGATGTGAGGTGAAAGGCCGTGACGCGATCCTCGAGGCCCTGCGCAAATCGATCGACGGCTTCGATCGCCGCATGGACGATCGCACGATCGACGTCGTCAGCGGCCCGGAGGTCGACGGCGACGAGATCCGCCTCGGCTGGACCGTCACCTACTCCAGGGCGGGCGTGCCGGATTTCGTCCTGCGCGGCGAGTCCGTCGCCCGCTTCGAGGGCGACCGCATCATCCACCTGCACGACCGCTACCCCGACGGCCACAACGAAGAGATCGAAGCCTGGAGCCGGGACCACGCCCCCGACATCGATCCCAGCTACGTCTGAGAGTCGGCGGAATCGCCCAAGCCCCGCCTCCACCTGATCGAGGATCAACGCCTGCCCAGCCGGCATTATTGGTGAAGCTCGTCGCGAGGGCGGAAGAGCCCTCACGAATCATGCGGGCTGGGCGCCAGGGCCGAAATTTCTTGCGGCCTTTGCCCATCTCACCTCATGCCCCTCCCGCGTAGGCCGATGGTACGGGTCGGGTTTCGTGGTGGCTTCGCTACATCGAGGCGCCCGATTCCAGTGTGAGCGGATGGCATCCAGCGGGATCCCATCTCCTGACCAGGCACGGGGTGGGGGACGAAGTAGGCCATGTTCGAGCGGATCCTGATCGTCGACGATGACGACGCCCTGCGCGAGAGCCTGGAGATGATCCTGGCCTCCGAGGGCTTCCTTGTGACGATGGCCCGGGACGCCGAGCGCGCGCTTGCCTGCGTCGAATCGACGGCGGTGGACATCGTGCTCTGCGATCTCGGGATGCCGGGCCTCGACGGCTTCGAGCTCCTTCCTCAGCTCGCCCGCAAGCTGCCGGGCGCACCCATCGTCCTGATGTCGGACGACGAGACGAAGGACCTCGCGAGGGAGGTCGTGAATCGCGGGGCCTACGACTTCATCGCCAGGCCCCTCCAGCCCTCCGCTCTGCTCCTCACGCTTCGCAGGGCGCAGGAACGCGAGCGACTGCGGCGGGCCCATGAGCGCCTGCGATGCGAGGTGGTGCACGCGATCGGCGAGCGGCCCATCGTGGCCGCCTCGAAGGCGATGATCGATCTGCTCGAATCGCTCGAACGCATGGCAGAATTCAAGAGTGCGGCGCTCCTCACGGGCGAGAGCGGCAGCGGCAAGGAGGTGCTCGCCCGCGCCGCCCACGCACAATCAGCGCGCCGCAGCGAGCCCTTCATCGCGGTGAACTGCGGCGCGATTCCCGAGTCCCGGCTGGAGAGCGAGCTCTTCGGCCAGGTGAAGGGTGCCCCCACGGGCGCGAGCCGCACCCGCCGAGGGCTCTTCGTCGAGGCCGATGGCGGGACACTCTTCTTCGACGAGATCGCTGCGCTCCCACTCTCCCTGCAGGAGAAGCTCCTGCGCGTGCTGCGGGACGAAGAATTCACGCCCGTCGGCGGGAGCAAGCCGATGAAAATCGATCTGCGGGTCATCGCCGCAACGGCACACAACCTCGAGGCGGAGGTGAGCGAGGGGCGCTTCCAGCCGGACCTCTACGATCGTCTCAGCATGATGCACCTCGAGGTTCCGGCCCTGCGCGATCGGCGGGAAGACATTCCCCTGCTCAGTGATCACTTCCTCGCGCACTACAGCGGTAGCCTCGGGAAGAACGTGCGCAGCATCAGCGACGATACCCTCGAGAGGCTGGTCGCCTACTCCTGGCCGGGAAATGTTCGCGAGCTCCAGAACGTGATCGAGCGGGCGGTCATCCTCGCCGACCGCGAGACCCTGGGCTTGATGGAGCTTCCCAGCGCGGTCACGCAGGCATCCTCCGGAGGCGGCGGGAGTGGGTCGAAGAGCTTCTCGCTCAAACGCGCGCGAGGCCGCTTCGAGGCGGATTGGATCCGACGCGCCCTGCGAGAGACCGGCGGCAACCGCACCCACGCAGCCAGGCTCCTCGAAATCAGCCATCGC
>CBDUYG010000363.1:0-4422 GCA_965371385.1 uncultured Myxococcales bacterium
CTTGCGAGCGGCCTTCTTCTTTGTCTTGCGAGCGGCCTTCTTCTTTGCCTTCTTCCTTGCTGCCATGGACCTTCTCCTCGATTCGAGACGTCGACATTCGAGACGCCGCCCCTCTGGTCTCAGACCATCTGATGGTTCGATCAATCTACAATCAATTTTCGGTCAGTTGGAGCGCGATGGTTGCAACCTGCCGGTCATCCATCCGCACAGCAGCAACGAGATACAGCGGGGAGCACAGCGAAGGCCCAAGCTTTCCGAAAGCACGCCGGAACCGCAATAGCGGAGTACCGAAGCAAGAGCAGCGCCTCCACGCTCAGGAGTGTCGCAGGATCACTTTGCCCGTGGCGGGATCGACGATCAGCTTCGGTGATCGAGGCATGTGCAGCCCCCGACCATCGCAGCTCCTGCCGCTGCGCAGGTCGAACGCGTAGCCATGCCAGGGACAGAAGAGCCTGCCCTCGTGCGTCGGATCATCGACCAGCGGTCCCAGCTGATGAGGGCAGCGAGCGGAGTGAACGATGAGCTCGCCATCGACCCGGCGACCCGGAAGACCCGGCCTGCAAGCTCAACCGAATAGGGGGCGCGGGAGAGGACTTCCTCGCGAGTCCCCAGAACGAGCTCTACCGGGCCCCGGACAGGCCCCGCGCAGCGGTCGAGCTCGTTCTGACGCTGCTGCATCATCGCCTCGTCTTCGTCCCAGAGTCGGGTGTAGAGCGCGATGTATCCCTGCCCCAGGGAGTCGGGATCCGAGCCGGACTCCACCGCCAGCCGGAATTCGACCTCGATCCCGGTAATGCGCTCTGCTCGCACCGAGAGCCGAGTCCAGATCTCCGAAGCCACGCTCGACTCACCGGGAACCCGTGTCACGTAGCGGCTCCGGCTTCGGTCGACCCGAAGCTCGATTGGATACGAGGCCGCTCCCCCGGGATGCCCGACGCGGGCACGCCAGCCCCAATCGCCGGATGACTCGCACTCGATCTCCGCGATGGTCGAGGAGTGGAACCAGGGGAGGTGCCCCCAGTCGAGCACATTTTCCCAGACCCGCTCGAGGGAGGCGCCGACGACGCGGCGATACTCCGCAACGATGCTGAGCGACGGATCGGGCTCGCCGACCACGCCGACCTCGACTCCACGATGACGCGTCATCGACACTCGTCCGGCTGCTTCGCCCTCACCATCACTCGATTCTAACGAGGTCTGAACCGCGCCGCTCAGGGGCGACGGGGGCGACGGGGGCGACGAAAAAGAAATCCCGAGCCTCGGATCACTCCGAAGCTCGGGATTCTCGAGACCTCAGGCACGTTGCTCTTGCAGCGTTACGTCCAACGAGCTCCGCAGCCTGTCATGCACGTACGAAGCGCACCACATCCTCGGCCGAGATGTGCATCCCGCCGCCGGAACGGTTATCGAACACCTCCCCGTCGATGGTAAATGCGCTGTCGAGCCTCATCGCGACCTGGCGGACATTACGGCTGATGTAGCCGGAGCTCTCTCCGACCCACTCGGCCGGCTGCCCCTTCAGGATCCCGGGAATCGCCTTCCAGAGCTGCTCCGCATCCTTCTCGAAACCGGTGAACCGCACCGGCCCCTCTCCCCTGCCCCAGAAAGGATTCATACCCGAGAAGAGACGATCCAGGGTGCAGCCCATCAGGATGGTGAACTGGTCCGCATCCACGGGCTCGCGATCCAGCAGGATCTCGACCTTGTCGGGCTCGAGCACGTCCCCGGTCCCCTGCCCCGTCGCGAGACGACCCAGCAGTCCGGCGGTCACCAGCGTTCCGCCGAACACACCCTGGGCGCGTCCCTTCGGAAATGCCCGCTGAACCAGCTCGACCGCACGCGCGATCACGCCGCCACCGAAGAACATTCCGTAGCCCAGATCATGCTGGAGGCCGTACTCGACCCTCAGCACATTGCGCTCGACGATGCGATCCTCGATCTCACCCGCTCGCACTGCGCTGATGAGGTCGGACATCGCCTGGGCCGAGTCACGCTGAGTCCCGATGTCGCGAGCCGTCATGTTCGTGCGTCCCCCGCGCAGGGGGGCGATCATCGGAACTCGGCCGTCGAATGCATCGTGGCCGAAGATCTCGGTCAGGACGAACTGCAGGGTTCCGTCACCACCGTTGACCGCAAGGATATCGACGTCCTGATTCGCCAGCTCCCATAGAGCCTCGGGAACCGCCGCTCCACACGTGGTCTCGAGGTGAACGACCTCGGGATGATGGTCGCAGGACTCGAGCAGCCTCTGTACCTGACGCTCGTTTCGACCCGCCTTCAGATTATTCAGGAGCCCGATGCGCATGGTGTCCTCCTCGTCGATTTCTCGAAATCGACCTCGCTGTTCTACCCATCATGACGGTCGTGCCCGACCGATGTGTTGCGATACCCGGAAGTGTCGGGTGATATTCGTGTCCCAACATCGCCGCTATGAGTCAATCGACTGGCCAGACCGGTTCGATTCGCGCGTTCGACTTTTCATCGATTCCCACGGGCGCGCATGTGAGTGCCGACACGAAGCGCCAGACCCATCCCTCCCGGGTTTGAGGTCGGTTGAGACCCCACTCTTCGGTCGAAGTTCCAGATTGCTTCAGTGTTGCGCGCTGGCAAGCCCCCCGGGTGTTCCAGGTAGACTAGGACGCTCCTCCCACCGGCTGGGGGTAACTGAGGTTGGCCGGCCCTGGGGCGAGAGAGAGGGGCTACCTGTCGGAGAGCAGGCCAGGGACACGCGAGAGGCGACTCGCCTTCATTCGCGAGGGCGCGGATGCTTCTGCTTCAGAGCAGGGGGGAGACCCTTCCCAGTGGAGCGGACAGACCGGCCTGGAGTGCCGCTCGCATCACTTCGATGTCCGCGAGCTTCGCTTCGCAGATCGACCAATCGTCACGCTCGGCGATCGCCGACCAGAGCGATTCGATCTCGTCGATCAAGAGCGTACACGGCCGCTCGCGATCGAAGTACGCGCTCTCGAGTGCCACCGGCTCCCTGCATTCGAAGTCCGCCAGGATCGATTCGACCTGCGCGAACTCCGGGGTCCGATAGAGCGCTGCACAGGGACTCCTCTGCGCACGCCCCCGGCTGACGAGCCCGCCATACCAGTCGAAGAAGAACTGCTCGTAGTCGATTTCGCTCCGGATCAGAAAGCTCTGCACGCCTTTGATCAGCTCGTCCTGCCGCGGCTCACTCGACCCCTTCGCGTGAGCGTCGAGACCGAGTCGCGACATCATCGCGACTCGAAGCGCGCGCGAATACGACTCCGGGTAGGCTTCGAGGGCAGAGACCAGATCGGCCCGCTCGGCGATGGGAAGCAGGGCCTCCGCAAGGCGCTGGAGGTTCCAGGCAACGGCCTCGGGCTGACGGCCGTATGCATAGAGGCCGGACTGATCGAAGTAGGCCGCGGTGAAGCCCGGGTCGAGCTTCGGCAGGAAGCGATAGGGGCCGTAGTCGAAGCTCTCGCCGGTGATGTTGAGGTTGTCGGTATTGAGGACGCCGTGCACGAACCCGGCCGCCATCCAGGCAGCCGCAAGCTCGGCCGAGGCGAGTACGACGGCGCGAAGGAAGGATGCGGGACGCTCGGCCGACGAGACCTCTGCGAGCTCGGGGTAGTAGTACGCGATCGAATGATCGACGAGCTTCCTGAGGTTTCCTTCGCGACCGAGGTAGGCCTGACGCTGGAAGGTCCCGAAGCGGATGTGCGAGTGGCTGAGTCGTACCATGACCGAGGAGCGGGTGGGTGAGGGCTCGTCGCCGCGGATCAGGGATTCGCCCGTCTCGATCAGGCTGAAGGTCTTGGACGTATAGACACCGAGCGCCTCGAGCTGGGCCGTCGCGAGCACCTCACGCACACCGCCTTTGAGAGTGAGGCGTCCGTCCCCACTGCGGGACCACGGTGTCTCGCCACTCCCCTTCGTCCCAAGATCGAGCAGGCGTCCGTCGACGGGATCTCGAAGCTGAGCGAAAAGGAAGCCGCGACCATCGCCGAGGTCGGGATTGTAGTTACGGAACTGATGGCCGTGGTATCGCAGAGCGAGGGGCCGGGGAACATTGTCCGGCAGCGGCTCGAAGGCACCAAAGTGACGGATCCACCCCTCGTCGTCGAGATCGTTCAAGCCCACACGCTCGGCCCAGCGATCGTTGCGGTGGCGGATGACGTGGCGGGGAAAGTCGGCACTCTCGACTACGTCGAAGAACTCGTCGCCCAACAGGTGGTGGAGAGGCTCCGGCCGATAGTCAGGCAACGAATCGCACCGGGTCATCGCAAGAAGTTGACGACTCGAGTAAGCATTCCCGGCCCTGCGATCGATTCTTCACCCTCATGATCGGCTGGAGAGAAGCCCAGTTGGGGGAGCCGTGCAAGCGGTCGAGGTCCGCTATGGTAGCTTCCGATCCTCCGGATCGAGTGTCCTGCATCCATGAGTGTCCTT
>CBDUYG010000364.1:0-4412 GCA_965371385.1 uncultured Myxococcales bacterium
AACATCTTCGAGAACTGGGTCGGCCACTTCTACGGCAACGTTCCCTACAACTTCACGACCTCCCACAACCTGCTGCACCACAGGCTCAACGCGGGCAAGGGCGATCCCTTCTACATGTGGGACATCGACGCGACCTCCTTGTCCGACTTCATGCTCTATCAGTTCCGGATCTTCATCTACATGACGGGTTGGAGCAGCCTGCAGGCGTTCCGCGCGCAACCGCAGAGCCGCCAGATTCAGGAGGGCTACCGAACGCTCTTGAAGGGTTTCGTGCTCTATTGGGCGGTCGTGCCTGCGCTCATCTTTTCCGGGCTCGTCTGGGCGGGCTGCACTCCGCTCTCGTCCCTGGCCTTCATCTTCTTCATCTACTTTCAGCCGCTATGCGCCATGTCGTTCTTCCTGGCCCTCATCAACGTCGGCTTCCACGCCTTCATCGAGTTCGACGAGAACGGAAAGCACATCGAGTGCGTGGCCAGCAGCACCATCATCGACGGCCAGGACGACTCCTTTGGCGAGGACGACCACATGGCGCACCACTACTTCGGCGCCGTTGAGTTCCAGGATCTGGCGCGGCATCAGCAGACCCAGCATGAAGTATGGGCCCGACATCACGCGTCGGTGTTCAAGGAGATGGCGATCGTCGAACTCGCGATCTTCATCCTGCTCGGAAAATTCGAATTGCTCGCAGAGAAGCACTACGTCGATTATTCGGGAAAGCTGAGCGTGGACGAAATCGCCGACCTGCTCGAGGAGCGGGCAAAGCGAAAGGAGATGTCCTACGAGGAGTACGAGTTCTCGTATCTCCCGTCGCTGCGCTCCTCGGCAGAAGCACTCGTCGAGCAGGGCACCTGCCCGAACGTCGCTGAAGCCTACCGCTACCAGGCGCATCACAACGTTCAGCCCGGCTTCGAGGTCCCGGCCTGATCCAACCCCACCTGGGATGGATCACGAGCCGAATGCCCTACACTCGGGCGACCGATGAAAACTCGACTCCGCACGGCCGCGGCTCGCCTCGGCCTGACGGTCGGATCCATACTGCTGCTGATACTGCTCCTCGAGGCCACGCTGCAGGCCGGGGCCTGGTACATGCGGGCCACGGAGCAGCAGCTACCCACGACCTGGGCGACGAGCCACCTGCGAATCCTCTGCCTCGGTGACTCGAACACCTACGGCGTCTGGCTGGAAGATCGTGCCAGGGCCTATCCGGCACAGCTGGAGCGGCTCTGGAACGAAGCGCTGGAGAGCCCGCAGGTCGAGGTGCTGAATCTCGGCTATCCGGGACTCAATACGTCCAGGCTGCTCATCCACCTGCCCGAGTTGCTCGACGCCCTGCGTCCGGATTACGCCATCGTCATGGTCGGAAACAACGACTTCTGGTCGGCACCCGTCGAGGTCGACAATGCCAGGAGGTTGAATGTCCGGCGGTTCTTGATACGCCACTCGAGGGTTTATCAACTGTTCTACATGACGTGGGCGCAGATATTTGGCCACCCGGAGGTGGAAGTGAACGTGGTGCGTCACCGCGATCGAGGGGCCGCCGAAGGTACGGTGCGTGTAGGCGATCGTGATTTTTCGTTCGGCTTCGAGGCGCGACCGGGTAACCCGCACGAGATCGTCGCGCAACTGATGCACAACCTCGTCTCCATCGTGGGGGAAGTTCGCCAGTCCGGGACGAAGCCCATCCTCATGACCTACCCCTCGGACAAGAAGGGAGAGCCCTATCGCCCTGCGAATCGGATCATTCGCGCCGCTGCCGAGGAGACCGGCACGCAGCTGATCGATCTGGCCAGCGTCTTCGTTGGGGTATGCCCCACCGTGAGCTGCCCTGAATACCTGCTGCCCGATCAGCATCCCAACGCAAAGGGCTACGCTCTCGTCGCAGAGACGATCTTCCAGCGCCTTTCGAGCACCTCGACTCCATGATCGGATTCCGCTCTGCCGGGGAGTGGGTCACCGGTGGTCACTCACGGGTCCGGCGTCATTCGCGCATACCGAGCCGACAGAGCGATCCGCTCGTTCATTCTCCGGTGAGATACCGGACGCGCCTCGCCTTCCGAATCCATCTGGGATCGAGGTTCAATGACGGATCAGCTTTCCACTCTGCGCTTGAGCAGCGCCAGGGCGCCGGGCAGGTTCTTCTCCAGGAGTCGTCGCACCAGGAGAGCGTGCAGGAGGGTGCCGAGAGGACCCAGGCGCATGTCGTAGTCGAGGCGTAGCTTCACCTTCGCGGACCCCGTGCCGACGGCCTCGATCTCCCAGAGACTCTGCGACGTTCCAATCGGACCGACCGGCGTCACTCGGTAGCCGAGCCGGCGATTCTCCTCCCAGACGTTCACCACCTCGTCCACGCCTCCCAGCCCGCGAATGTCACAGTGTCGGCCCATCCCGATTCCGCGAGTGCATTCGCCGGACGGAATCACGCGCTTCACACGCGGAGCCCAGCGGTCGACGGCATGAAAGTCCGACAGGACGGCCCAGACCGCGTCCGGCGGGGCCCCCATCACACGCTCACCCTCGACCCTGTACGCCAGCCCCTGCACCGGCCCAGCCGTCACGACACTTCACTGCGACGTGTCAGCACCCCTCGGACCCCTCCCTTCGGCCGCAGCGAGAGGGAGGGGTCGGGCTCGAGTCGATACCCCGGCGCGAGTGCGAAGTGATAGCGCTGCAACACGGTCGCGAGCACCAGCGTAGCCTCCATCATCGCGAAATCGCTGCCGAGACAGACGCGCTGCCCGCCCCCGAACGGAAAGTAGACGAACTTCGGCAGCTTCTTCTCGAGATCATTCTCCCACCGCTCCGGCATGAATCGCTCGGGCTCCGGAAAGTATCGAGCGTCACGGTGCATCACCCACTGGCTCATCGTCACGAATGCCTTGCGGGGGATCGTGTACCCCCCGATCTCCACATCGCATAGAGCCTGACGAGCCAGGATCCAGGCTGGTGGATAGAGACGCATGGACTCCATGAGCGCGTGCTTCACGAAGGTCAGGCGGGGGACGTCACTGGGCTCCGGTGGTCTATCGCCCAGCACGGCCTTCAGCTCTTCGAGAAGAAGGGCCTCCTTTTCCGGATGCTGTGCGATCAGGCCGAAGGTCCACGAGAGCGCCAGCGCGGTCGTCTCGTGTCCGGCCAGGAAGAGAGTCATCACCTCGTCCCGCAGCTGCTGGTCGGTCATCTGGGAGTCGTTGTCGTCCCGAGCGGCGATCAGGACGGAGAGCAGATCGCCACCGTCCTTGTTGCTGCGCCGGCGATCGGAGATCAGCCCGTAGACGATCTCGTCGAGGTCAGCGACCGCGCGGCGAAAACGCGTCTGGCCGGGCGTCTTGATTTTTCGTGGAAGCAGGCGCAACACGAAGTGCGCCTGGCTGGCGAAGAACTCCATCAGGATTTCGAGCCGCTCACCGACCTCGGTCGCCCGTTCGCCGATATCGGCACCGAAGAGCACCTTGGATACGACCTCGAGCGCGAGGCGCATCGTCAACTCGTGGATGTCGACGACCTCACCTTCGGGCCAGGACGCGGTTCGCAACCGTGCCGTGCCGGCCATCACCGCGCCATATGCCGCGATCCGATCCCGCGTGAAGGCGGGCTGCGACAGTCGCCGCTGGCGCCGCCAGGAATCGCCTTCGTTGGTCGCCAGTCCTTTTCCGAAGAGCAGCCTGCGCTCCGCGCCCATCGACCCCTTCCCGAAGTCGCGGCTCTTCGTCACCAGCACCGCATGGATGTCCTCCGGCCGACTGAGATTGTAGAAGGGGAGACCCGACACGCGGATCAGTGCCACATCCCCATACTTCTTCGCGGCAGAACTCACGAATCCGAGTGGATCCCGGTAGTAGCCCAGGAGGCTGCCCACGACCGGCAACCCGCGAGGACCCGGCGGTTGCGGGCCGCTCATGCCGCTCCCTCCGCACAGATTGCCGCCTTCGAAGCGACGCTGCGAATTCGGCGCCACTGGCGAAGCAGGTTCCGATCGATTCCGTTGGTGAGATAGACGAACGAGAGCCCGGTGTCGGGGTCGATCCACGCGGTCTGTCCGCCGGCGCCGTCGTGCCCGAAGCCCCGGGGTCCAACCTTGTAGCCGAACCCGCGTGCGAACCCTTGACCGTCGTCTCCCGCAACGATGAGCCCGAGCGTGCGATTGGCCGGTACGCCTCCGCGAATCCAGTCGATCCCGGTCGATCGTATGTTGCTCGTCGCATCGAGCAGGACGGCGGGATCCCAGACCTTTCCGGGGTTGTGGAGCAATGCCTGCCAGAAGAGGGCAAAATCCGCCGCCGTCGCCACTGCCCCGCCGCCGGGAACGCCGGCCTCGATCACCCAGGACTCCGAGAAGAGCATCAGGTTCTCGTCGGTAGCCTCCTTGACGTCGATTCCGGGGATCCCGAGCGCCTTCATGAACTCCTCCTCCG
>CBDUYG010000365.1:0-4409 GCA_965371385.1 uncultured Myxococcales bacterium
AGCGGTATCCGAGCCAACCTGCATAGCTATCGGGTCTATGCCCTCGATGATGGCTTCCAGGTCAAAGGACATATCCTCGGCTCCCACGGGCGCGACCCGAGCCTCGAGCTTTCGTACAAGGTCGAGACGACCGACCAGGATCAGATCATCGAAGCGATGTCGATCTCGTTTTCGAGCCTCAACTTCAACGGCTCGTCGGAGTTCGGCATCGAGGCATTCAACGACGCCGGCGACTCGATCGGATCTGCCGCTGCGGAATCGCAATCGAACCGGCCGCGCAGATGGGAGAACTCCCAGGCCGAGAGCCTGCTCATCGGGATCTACGGGGAGATCAACGTAACGGACATCGCCAATACCGTGACGGGACTCTTCAGCAAGATCCGATCGACCGAGCGCCACTTCTCCACCTCCGACGGTGGCGGGGACAGCCCCGTACCCGAGCCCTCGACCGCCATCCTGCTCGGCTTCGGTCTCGTCGGGCTCGCGGGGGTCCGCAAGCCGCGAGGCTGAGCGGCTCTTCGCGGCCCAGCCTCTCGGGCCTTGGCGCGTGCCGGCGCTGTATGACCCCATCAGCCACGGCCCAAGATCCCGTGCTCCATGCATGGATGGCGCGGGTAGCGCCCGCGCTTTCGCCATCGCCCAGCTCGCCTTCGCTATGCTGCGCCTCGATACCGGCTCCGTCGACGGACCGGTGCATTGGAGGCAGCATGAAGATCGTTTCCCATATCGGCCGTCTGGGGCTGGCATTCGTATCTCTCGCGCTCTTCGCGTGCTCGGATGGCGAAGATCCAGCGACCCCGAGCCCGGCTCGGAAGCCGACCCCCGCCGCGACGGCCCCGGCGGCTCCGGTCGCTCCCGAGTCGGACGCCCCTCCCGACGAACGATCCCCGCAACAGCTCACCTCTCAGGGACGCGCCGTCTACATGTCGAACTGCATTGCGTGCCACAACATGGACCCGAAGCTCGATGGAGCGCTGGGCCCCGCGGTCGAGGGATCGTCGCGTGAGCTCCTGGAGGCACGTATCATGAGAGCGACCTATCCCGCTGGCTATACTCCAAAACGCGACAGCAAGGTGATGATCGCCCTGCCCTATCTCTCGAACGAGATCGATGCCCTCACGGCGTATCTCAATCCATAGCCGGTGCGCGGCCGGTGCGGCCGGCAAGAGAAGATCATCGCAAACAAGAAAAAGGCGGGGTCACCAGCCGGCGCCCCGCCCTCTTCGTCATCGATCCCAGACTCGTCAGGAGTTGAGGGCGACACCCACGATGTAGAGCACGACGGTGATCGCAAGACCGAAGTGAATCGTCCCCGATACGGTCGTGAGCGGCTTCTGGGTTGGAGTTCCCGGCCCGATCAAGGCCTGGGCCTCGCAGAAAAGGATGATGGCGCCGGCCACGAGCCAATAGATGGTGTCGTTGCTGCCGGTGAGGAAGCTGGGCAGGTGGCTCGCGGTTCCCATGAAGAAGAGCATGGGAATCGAGAAGAGCGTGTTGACCCGCGACGCGACGCCCGCTCGGCCGGCTCGCTTCGGCGCTTCGGGGTTCGCCTCACCCCCGTCCGCAACCGTATGGGCGTTGGCGATCACGACCTGCTGGGCCGGCCAGATGACGAACCAGACATTGGCCCACATGAAGGTGCCCATCAGCGCGCCGGTGAGGATCCGGTTCATGTAGGGATCGCCCAGGGCGATGCCACTGTGGAGCTTCATCAGGATGATGAGCACGCCCGTGATGAACGTGAACATGGCGCCCCAGCGGAACCACCACAGCGCGTTTGGGACGAGGCCCCGGGTCATGGCGCTCTTCGCCTGCCCCCCCAGCTCGGTCCCGAAGAAGGGCGTCTGGATGAAGTTGAAGTACCAGAGCACCCCGATCCAGCAGACTCCGGCCAGGAAGTGCATATAGCGAAGCAGGAATTCCCATCCCGCCATCGTGGTGATGATATCCATGATCTCCTCCTCCAATGGACGCTGATGTAAGGGAAAAGGGCCGCGGCTCCGTTCGTCCGTGGCTCATCCTTCGATTGCGCCCAATCGTGAATCGCGGCCAGTATATCGGCGATTGGAAAACAAGCGAGAAATTCATGACAAGAAAACAACCGCCTGCCAATTCATCGACATGCGGGGTATTTTGCCGACACCTTCCGGCACGACGACCTCGTCGGACCTCGCTTGACCCGCTTCGCGCGGCGGCGTAGGTTGCGAAGGTGAATCCGACCCTGACCCATTTCGCGATCCAGGCAGAGGACTTCGAGGGCTGCGTGGCCTTCTACGAGCGCTATTGCGCAATGAGCATCTGTCATCGGCGCAGCGATGGGAGCTCCCGCGTGGCCTGGCTCGCAGAGGCCGGCCGGGAGAAGGAGTTCATCATTGTGATCATCAACGGCGGCCAGCGCAACGAACCGGCGCAGGGGGACTTCGGGCACCTCGGGTTTGCGGTCGGAAGCCGGGAAGAGGTCGACTCCATCGCGTCCCGCGCCAGGGAGGAGGGAATCCTCGTCTGGCCGCCCCGCCAGGAGGACTACCCGGTGGGATATTTCTGCGGGGTCCAGGACCCGGACGGCAACTGCGTGGAGTTCAGCTTCGGTCAGCCCCTCGGACCCGGAGCCGAAGGGGTTCCGATGCCCGGCATCGAGGGCGAATAGTCTCTCTGCAGAGTCCGGGCTGGAGCGTCGCGCCACTCTCACGGGCGAGCCCCACCCGGGCGTCGGCCTTGAATCGCACGCGAGCCCCCCCAACATTCCCCTCCCACAGGGACGCTTCCGCGGGGAATTCGACTCCGAGCTAGAACGTCCACTCGCTGAAGAGCTTCTTGCGGAAATCGCTCAGCTCGTGGGAGCGCGCGGGCTCGACCTTTCCCTCCAGCTCGACGAACTTCTCCGTCATGCCGGCGAGCCGGCCGGCGATCACGCGCGAGATCGCCAGCATCACCTTCAGAGCGGCGGGATCTCCGTCCGAGAGCCTCTGCGCGATCTTTTCCTCTTCGAGGGCGAAGACCTGACTCTTGCACAAGGCCCGGACGCTCGCAGTGCGGTCCTGGTTCGTCAGCAGCTCGAGCTCTCCCACGACCGCCGGCGCCTGCACCCGCACCAGCTCGACCTCGCGATCGTTCTCCTTCACGTAGACGAGCAGCTCTCCTTCCAATAGAAAGAAGAGATCTCCACCCGGCTCACCGCGCTTGATGAGCACCTCGTCCTTCTCGAGCCATCGCTCCATACAGGCGCTCTGCAGGTTCTCGATCTGCGTGTCGTTCAGATTTTCGAATGCGGGAAAGTCACTGATCTTCATCTCTTCGTCTCCTGGACTCCATCGGAATCGGGGAAATCAGATCCCGCGCATCGTGGTGGCCTTGCCGACCTCGCGAATGGCCATGATGAAGGCCGCCGTGCGGTGGTCGAGGTTCTTCGCCCTCACGATAGTCGCGACCTCATCATAGGCCTTCTGTAGGATGCCGATGAGGCGCGTGTTCACGTCCTCCTCGCTCCAGTAGAACTGTTGATTGTTCTGCACCCACTCGAAGTAGCTGACCGTCACACCGCCCGCGTTGGCAAGAATGTCGGGAATGATCATGACGTCCCGGCCGATGAGCTGGCGATGGGCGTCGGGCTTGGTGGGGCCGTTCGCGCCCTCGACGATCAATTTTGCGCGAATCTCGTTCGCGACCTCCATCGTGATCACGCCACCCAGGGCCGCGGGAATCAGGAGATCGACGTCGCTCGCGAAGAAGACGTCGAGGCTCGTGGCGTCGGCTCCGGGGAAGCCCATCACCGAGCGGTTGGAATCGTTGGCCACGTGCTCGATCAGGGCATCGACGTCGAAGCCGTCCGGATTCGAGAGATAGCCACCGTGATCGCCGACCGCGACCAGTCTGGCGCCATTGTCGCAGAGGATCTTCGCGGCCCAGCTCCCCACGTTCCCGAACCCCTGAACGGCGAAGCGGCAACCCTTCACGTCGATTCCGAGGTCTCGCAGACCCCACATCGCGCAGAGCGCCACTCCCCGGCCGGTCGCGGCGATACGCCCCTGGGAGCCGCTCAGCTCGAGCGGCTTGCCGGTGACGACTCCCGGCGAGTAGCCCGCGAACTTCGAGTACTGATCCATGATCCAGGCCATCTCCTGGCCGCCGGTATTGACGTCGGGGGCCGGGATGTCGGTCCTCGGTCCGATCACCACGCGAATCTGATCGGTGAACTTACGCGTGATGCGCTCGAGCTCTCTCGCGCTCAAGGAGCGTGGATCCACCTGGATGCCGCCCTTGGCGCCGCCGAAGGGGATGCCCACGACGGCGGTCTTCCAGCTCATCAGGGACGCGAGGGCGTTGACCTCGTCTTCATCGACCTCGGGGTGATAGCGCAGGCCTCCCTTGTAGGGACCGCGCGCGTCGTTGTGCTGGATCCGGAAGCCGTG
>CBDUYG010000366.1:0-4409 GCA_965371385.1 uncultured Myxococcales bacterium
GGAGCCACCGCGCTCTTGACGGGCGCATCGAAGGGAATCGGAGTCTACATCGCGCGGGCGCTCGCCAGAGAGGGCATGGACCTCGTGCTGGCGGCGCGTTCCGCCGAGGATCTCGAGAAGGTCGCCTCGGAGGTGAGCTCCGGCGGCCGGCGGGTACTCTCTGTTCCCACGGACCTCGGCGATCGCAGCCAGCTGCATGCCCTGGTCGAGCGGGCGGAGGGGGAGTTCGGGGGAGTCGACGTTCTGGTCAACAACGCGGGCCTCGAAGAGACGTTTCCATACATTGGCCTTTCGAGTGAGCGAATCGATCAAATCATGGAGGTCAACCTCCGCGCGCCAATGATCCTCAGCCATGCGCTCCTCCCCAAGATGATCGAAAGGGGAAGAGGCCACATCGTGAACGTCGCCTCGGTGGCCGGACTTGCCGGCGTTCCGTACAGCGAGCCCTACTCGGCGAGCAAGCACGGGCTGATCGGCTTCAGCCGAAGCCTGCTCGCCACGGCGATCGGGGAAGGCTACCCGATCGGGGTCACGGCCGTCTGCCCCGGATTCGTCGCCGATGCCGGCATGTACGAGGATGGTCGCGCAGAGCTGGGCATCGAGGCGCCCGCCGCATTGGGGACATCGCCGGCCGAAGATGTCGCGAGCGCCGTAGTGCGCGGCATCAGGGAGGAGGAGCCCGAGATCATCGTGACCTCCATGCCGATTCGGCCGGCCCTGGTGGCGCAGGTCTTCTCACCGCGCCTCGCCCTCTGGTTGATGACCAAGCTGGGCGGCATGGCATTCTTCAAGGAGACGGCCGATCGCCGCGTCGAAGAAGCGGCTTCGCGGGAAACCGCCGATCGCGGCTGACGGTCGTTCCCGGGCGCTGACCGAGGCATTCTTCGTTCTAGAGCGTCAAGGGCAACTCGAGGAACTCGTCGTAGACGAAGTCCCGATGCTCGAGAAGGATGGAATCGAGGGCCTTCGCTGTGGGCTCATCGAGGGACTCGAAGCCGGGTCGAAGGTGTTCAGACATCGCGCATTGCTCGGGGGGCAGAGGTTTGAAGAGCGCCATGAAGGTTGCGCTGTAGATGTCGACTGCGCTGAGCGTCTCGCCGAAGTAGAACCGGCTTCCATCACTTCGCTGGGAATGAAGGGTGTCGGCCAGCATTCGGAGCAGGTCGGTCACCCTGCGCTGAAGGCTCGGACCCTCGTCGGCACGGTAGCCGTACTTTCCCGCCAGATACTGGGCAACTCCAGGCGGGAAGCCCGGCTCGCCGTTGAGGCCGGCGTGTACCCCTTGAAGCCTTCGGGCCCACCCCAAACCCTGCTCACCGCAGATCTCGTGTGAGAGGCCGATCAGCCGAGCGCGTTCCAGAGGGTCGGCGGGGAGAAGCGATGGCGTCGGTGCCAGGCGCTCGGCAAGCAAGAGGATCTGGGCCCAGGTCGAACGCGGCGCTTCGTCGTCATACATGGCGACCGGGCCACTGCGCTCCTTCGTCCAGTCGGCCAGCTCATCGTTCGTCGGATCGAGCTTGACGGCCTTCCATGGAATCTGCTTCACGTGGAGAATTCCCTTGGCCGCTTCGCTCCACGGACTCGGAACCCCAGTCACGACCACCATGCGCAGCCCATCCGCCACACGTGCTCGCTCCAATTCGACGTACTCGACCGGCATTGCACATTCTCCCCGTATGGTGAACTCTGAGCTTCACTTTGAGCCTTCGACCATGAGGGTCGGACTCGGCGTGTCGAGTTTACGGCAAACCCAGGGCGGTTCACCTCCAGAAGGAGGCTTCCATTGTCTGATCGGGGCGGGCGAAGGTCGGGCGAAGCCCAGGATGACTCTGCGAGCTCTCCGGCCCTCGAGCAGAAACGCGGCGCTCGACTCGGCGGACGAGAAGTCGCGAGCTGGCTGCTCGTCATTGCGCTCCTGGCTGCCATCTTCGGCCCCGGCCTCGTCGCCCACATGCAATCGTCCGCCGATCCGCTCTATTTCAACGGGGACGTTCGGCAGCAGATTTATCCCTTCTACCGCTTTCAGGGTGGCGACGACCTTCACCCGGACGATTACTTCGCCGACTACTTCCTCGCGAACCTACCGCTGGGCTTCATTGGTCTCTATGGAGGCCTCGCCCGCGTCGGAGTGGATCCCGCAGCGCTGAGCAAGGTCGTGCCCTACGTCCTCTTGTTCATGACTCTGGCCGGATTGGGTGCGGCGGCCTATCGCGTAGGTGGCAAGCCGGCCGTCTGGCTCGCGCTCGGCCTCGCGCTGGGCTCCGATCTCTTCCTGAGTCGAATGGTTGGTGGACTTCCCCGGGCGTTCGGGCTTCCCTTCGTCGCCTGTATCCTCGCCGCGCTGTGCTGGAACCGCGTTCGTGCCGCGTCGGTGCTCGTGGTCACCGCGGCCCTCTTCTATCCCGTCGCGTCCGCCATCGGTGGGCTCACGCTCGCTGTCTGGCTCCTGCTCTTTCCGCCCGGCGGCCAGAAAGCACCGGAGTGGCCGCTGCGCCGCAGGATGATCTGGCTTCTGGTGACGGCGGGGCTCGCAGCCCTCACGCTTCTGCCCACCGCCCTTGCGGGTAGTCGGTACGGCGCCCCCATCACCCCAGCCATGTACGATGAGTACCCCGAGGCGGGACCCGGTGGCCGGTATCAGATTCCATACCTCCTGCGCTACTTCAGCAATCACCTCGGCCAGACATGGGGCAAGACCTTTTTCGGTACGGGCGATCCCCTCTGGCCCGCGGCCCGCGAGGTCCTATCCGACCCCGGCCCCGGGCGGGCCCAGCCGGTCGGCAATCTGCTGGATTGGGTGCTCGTCCTCTCGCTCGCCGGCTGGGTGGGTCTCGCGCGTCGCGAGGCGCCCGGTAGCAAGGCGATCACGAGTCTCGCGATCGCGGCCCTCCTGGGCCACACCCTCGCCCGCGGCGTTCTTCCCTACCTCTACATTCCCGCGCGCTACGCGAGCAACACCCTTCCGATCTTGATGGTTCTCTTCGTCTCCGCGGCGCCTTGTGGGTGGTTGCGAAAGGCGGGAAGGAGAAGGACCACGGCCCAGGTCATCTGGGCGATCGTGCTCGGGGCGTTGGTGTTCGGGCATCCGAATCCCAGACTCGGCCTCTCGAGCGCACACGATCGAGCGGAGCTGGCGACTGCGTTCGCCGCCCTACCGCCCGGGTCATTGGTCGCGGGTCTACCCATGTCTCCCGCGATCAACGATGCCCCCTATCTGGCACGCCGGTCCGTGCTACTCAGCAGCGAGCTTCACCAGGCGTTTCACCCGGATTTTCTGGACGAGATGAGGCGCCGGGTCGTTGCGATCGCAGACGCCCACTATGCGACCGACATCCGCCCCCTGCTGGTGCTCCGTGAGGAGTTCGGGGTGACGCACTTCTACGCAGACCCCGTCACTCTGAAGCAGCCCCCGAAATACCTCCGTCCCTTCGAGACTCTCTTCGAAGAGCGCTGGCAGGCGGGCCGAAAGAAGGGATTCGTGTTCGAGAAGCTGCGGCGAAGAGGGATCGCGACGAGCCGTGCAGGACATTGGTTCGTCGATTTGTCCATGCTGGGCGCCCGGGCAGCACCCTCGCCCGATTCCTGAGGCGTCGGGTCGAACCTTCCCCCGGGCTCGATCGGCCCTGGACTGAATTTCGAGGGGAAGCTCGTTACCAGCCCGTCGCTTCCAGGATGCGAAGGCCCGCGCGGTATGCCAACTCGGCGGCGAGGCGTCGGGCATTGCGCCCGCTCGAGAAGCGGGCGACTTCGAAGGCGTCGCTTCGGCTATGCACGCGGCCGCCGTCGAATGCGAAGGGGATCGGACCTTCGAGGCTGACGATCCACTCCTGGTGGTCGGCGTCTGAGTCGTCGCCCAGTGTCGGGGCGAAGTGACGCTCACAGAGGCGAACATGTGAGAAGCCATCGACATCGATGCGCTGGGCATCGACCAGGGACCGCTCCGGCGAGAGCGACCTGCTCTCCAGGATCACCAATTGACGTCGCTCGAGATCGAACCAGATCTGGCGATAGGGCAGCCGGTAGCCGATCGCAGCGATCGCGACTCCCAGAGCCATCAGCACGGATCCTCCAGCCTGGCGATGAGGAATGTCTTCCAGCATGAGTCCGTCGGGCGCCAACAAGAGCGCCGCGCCGACGCCGACGGTCAGAAGGGCAGGGAGCAGCCACAGCCCCGCACGTTGCACGCCCAGGCGCACGGGACTCGCAGTGGGCGGCGCGGGGATCCCGAGAATCTGCAAGGGGTCGATGAAGGTGTGGACCTGCTCGAGAGGCACCGAATCGGCGAGTGTCGCGTCGATCGAAGCGATGGTCTCGTCACCCCAGAGGAAGCTGAGATGTTCGGGAGCTTCAGGGAGCCGCGCCACCGCATCGCTGTGAAAGATCAGCGAGACGCCCTCGTCCGGGCCGCC
>CBDUYG010000367.1:0-4403 GCA_965371385.1 uncultured Myxococcales bacterium
TACCTATCGATTCGAGGGCAAGAAGATCGTGACCGGCACCGCCGTCATCCAGGGCAACTCGATGATGGTGGACGACGGCTCCAAGATCCACACCTTTCCGCGCAGCGAACTCGTCAGCATGATCGACGGCACTCCGAAGGAGATCAACTTCTGGTCGGCTCGAGCGAGCCTCGGATTTACCGGACGCGCCGGCAATACCGAACAGACCGATCTGACGGCCAACATCGTGATCCTGAGACGAACCGCGCTCACGCGTTTCAAGACCGAATACATCGGTAACTACAGCACCTCCGGCGGCACGAAGACGGCCAGCAATCAGCGAGTGAGGAGTGCCCTCGACATCTACCTCACCCGTCATCTCTTCATCACCACACCCGGTTTCGAGCTCTACCGGGACCAGATCTCGAACATCGACTGGCGAATCACTCCTTCCGTGGGCATCGGCTACGACGTATTTTCAAACGGCTGGTTCAGTTGGGAGGTCGGCGGCGGCGTGGGTTATCAGTGGACCCAGTTTACGGATGTGCTGGTCGGAGACGATGAGTCGCATGACGTTGCGCTTCTCTTCTCGACCGGCTTCGATGTGGACATCACGAAGAGGATCGAATGGGATACGGACTACAACATCCAGGTGATCGCGACCGACATCGATCTCACGAGTAATCATCTACGCTCGGTGGTTTCCTTCGAGGTCTGGGGTCCACTCGACATCGATTTTGCCTTCGATTGGGACAACATCATCCAGCCGAGAGCCGGAGTGACCGGAATTCCGAAGAGCAACGACTATCGTCTCACGATCGGAGTCGCCCTCGACTTCTGGTAGGCCTCGGCCCATCGAATCATTCCCGCGCCGGCGCTTCGCTTCCCAGGTCACGCCACTCGTCCGGCCGCCTCAGCCCTTCGAGTCCCTGCGCGCGCGACTGCGATCGCGAACCGCCAGCAGGGCGGGCAGCAGCACCAGATTCGCCGTGACCGTCCAGATCATCCCCAGCGTCAGCAGCACACCCAGATTCGAGATGCCTCGATGGGCCGAGAGGGTCAGGGTCCCGAAGCTCGCCACCGTGGAGAGCGCGCTGAAGAAGACCGCGCGGGCGGTGGTCGTATCGAGGAGGCCGCCGGAATCGGCGGGCAGGCGATCGGCTCGCTCGACGAGATGGATGGCGCTGTCGATCCCGATTCCGAGCAGCAGCGGCAGCACGATGACGTTGGCGAAGTTGAGCGGAATCGGGAGGAGGACGGTCATCACCTGGGTGAGGAGAACGGCCAGGAGCAGGGGCCCGAGCGCGATCGCCGTATTGCCGACCCGGCGCCAGAGCACGAGGAGCAGCAGCGTGATCGCCGCGACCGACCACGAGAGCGCCCGGCGCAGGGACGACCAGGTCGCGCGCGCCGACTCCACCAGGTTGACGGGCAGGCCGGTGATGTTGCCCCAGATCGGCCGGATCGACTCCACGAACTCCGTCATGGCGTCGGCATCCCAGAGCGAGGCGGAGGGATAGGCCTGAACGCGCGCGTGGCCGTCCGCGCTGAGCATGCGCTCCACCAGGCCGGGCGGCAGGTCGGCGCGCGTCACCGCTTCGACCTCGAGGCTGGCCGAGAGACGTTCGATCTGATCGGGAACCGGGGCGAGGAGCGCGTTCGCAAGCTTGCCGATGCGCGGGTCCTCGGCGCTGGAGGCATCTGCGAGGAACTCGTCCAACGCCTCTGCCAGGAGCGCGACGCTCCGGCTCAGCTCGGAGTCGGGGCCGAGAGGCTCGCCGGCGAGATGATCGCGCAGCTCGGACAATGAATTCCACTGGGCCTGGGCCGGAGCCGGCTCGCGCTGCCTGAGCTCGGGCAGACCGAGCATCAACGAAACGTCCCCCAGGATCTCGAGCTTATCCTCCTGGTCCTCCGGCACGAAGCTCGCCAGGGTGAGGACCCGGTCGACGGTGGGGAGCTCGCGGATTTCGTCCGCCAGGGCCACGGCCTGATCCAGGGACGGCACCATCGCGTCCAGGTACCAGGGAGTGGTCGTCTGGGAGGCGAGGAGATCCTTGAAGGCCGAGACGGACTCGGTGCTCTGATTGCGGAACGAGACGACGTTCGTGTCGAGATCGACCCGGGGCAGCAGGGGAAGGGCCAGGACGCCGAGCGCGACGGCGATCGCGACCACCCAGCCCGGGTGACGCGCCGGTGGGATGTGGATTCTGCGAGCCGGTCCGCGGTCGACCAGCTTCGCGAGCGCGTTGCCCTTCATCGTCACGGCGATGAGAGCGGGAAAGAGTGTGAGGGTGAGGAGCAGGATCGCCACCATTCCGCCCGCGGCGGCGAGGCCGAGGTCCGAGACGCCGCTAAAATCCGTCGGGACGAAGGCCAGGAAGCCGACACCGGTCGTGAGGGCACAGAGCACGAGAGCCTCGCCGGTGGAGCGCACCGAGCCATCGATGGCCTCTGGAACGTCCTTGCCCCCCGCAGCCTCCTCGACGAAGTGCATGCCGAGATGGATCATGAAATCGATGCCCAGGCCGATCACCAGTACGCTGAAGGTGATCGAGACGGGATTGAGCACTCGGATGAAGGCCGCGGCGAACGCCGCCGTGGCGATCAATCCCATGATGAGCGTGATGGCGGCGCACAGGACCATGCGCGCCGAGCGGAACGCCCTGAACAGGACGAGGACGACGAGCACGAAGGAGAGCATCCCGGCCGCCGTGGTATCGGTCGCAAGGCCGATCATCTCTTCGTGATTCAAGGCGGGGTAGCCCGTGATGCGAAGCTCCACTCCCTGCTCGGGCACGAGGCCCAGCTCGAGCGCCTTCTCCCGGATCTTCTTGATCGCTTCTTCGGCGGCCAACACCTTGTCGAGGTCGAGGATCGGGTCGGCGATGACGACGGTACGGGTCCTGGGCTCGAATCCAGTCCCCGAGATCAGGATGCTCTCCCAGGAAAGAGGAGTGTTGTCACCCAGGCGAGCCGCCCGGGTGGCGGCCCTCAGGTGATCGAGTATCAGGTCCCAGCCCTCTCCATCCACGTCGCCGTCGTTCACGGCCTCGAGTCCCTGCTGCACGACCCGGGTGAGGGTCGGAAGGGTCGGGTCGAGCGCCAGCTCGGCCAGCACGGGCTGGATTCGCGCCATGTGGTCGGCGAAGTCGTCGACCTCCTCGAGGCTCCCATAGAGCAGGCCGTATCGCTCGAAGAAGCGATCTTCGCCCGGCTGGAAGACGCGGATGAAGAGCTCGTCCTCCGCCGCGAGCGCCGGCATCAGGATCTCGGCCGCCTTCCGCGTCCGCTCGGGAGTCTCACCGTCGAGCACGATGAGCAGGGAGTTGGTGAGGACGGGGAAGTGCTCCTCGAACTCGACGATCGCCTTCTGGAAGCGCAGGTCGGCAGAGAAGAAGGAGTTGGGGTCGACGTTGAATCCGATGTGGGTGACGGCGTAGAACCCGAGTAGCACGCTCACGACCGCGGTAATGCCGATCGTGGTCCAGGCTCGCTTCTGGGCCAGGAAGGCCCAGCGGCGGAGCATCGTCGTGAGCCGGGAGTCTTCGATTGGCTCCGGTTTCCGGGTCATCAGCGATGGCTACCGGGATGAGTGTGGGGCTGCGGGAATGCGAGGTGCTTCTCGCATCAGGGGGATCGGAGCCCGACCGGCGGTCGAGGGGGGGCGGGAAGGAGCAACTCGCCCCGCGCGACGACCGAGCCTCTCCGGTTGCAGGTACCGCATTCGTGCCTCACTTCGCTGTGGCTCGATTCCGGCGAGACTCTACACGACCTGACCTCGGATTCCCGGGCCCCACGTCAGGCACCCGGCGCCCGCGAATCAAGGGTGGCGGAATCCGATGCCGCCTCCCGCCGACATCCTGCTACCGTGACCCGCTCGATGCCCAACCCGTGCTCATCTGGAGGCCCATAATGCCCACAACCCCTCTCACTCGCTTCCTTCTCCTGGCGGGTGCCGCACTGCTCCTTCAGGCTTGCGCCACCGAATCCGGCGGCACTCCCGTGGCGAAGGGCCTCAGTGCCAGGGGGACGGACCGCTACGACGTCAAGACCAATCTCGTCAGCGGCTACTCGACCCGGAATCGCGACGGGACGATCAACGTCGCGGTGGAGATTCCCGCCGGCACCAGCGAGAAGTGGGAGGTGAACGCGAGCGGTGACGCGATCGTGCGGGACTACACCGGCTCGATGCCGCGCACGATCGATTACCTTCCCTATCCGGGCAACTACGGAATCATCCCGAAGACCCTGCTCTCCGAGGCCCAGGGGGGCGATGGGAGCCCGCTGGATGTGCTGGTCCTCGGCCCGGCAGTACCTCGCGGCAGTGTGATCCACGCGCGAGCGATCGGGATCATTCGCGTGATCGACAACATGGAGCAGGACGACAAGATCCTGGCGGTGATGACCGACTCCACCATGAG